>CAMPHP010000304.1 GCA_946885925.1 uncultured Litorilinea sp. | reverse complement strand
GCGACAATCAACATGAGTACTTAAGCATGATCGCTATCGTGACCCACGATAATAGCAGCCAGTTTCGGCCTGCCAAACGAAATGGCTTCATGACTTACTTGATAGCTTAACAGTATGTCAATCGAACCATGTCATTTTATTACATATGAATCACACTTTGGCTCGCAGATTGCATCTCAAGCGGTCGCAATTTTCACTAATCGGTCGTAATTTGCTGCCGACCTGTAATCTGCGTAGTGCTTAGGTCTCTCGTACAATTCGTAACACCCATATCCGTCGGAAGGACGACAACCCAACTAGGCTTTATCGTTCTACCTGATACGAAGTTTTACCAGATACTAACCAAATACTAAAGGGACAGAATAGCACAATTGCGAGGGCGCGCCAAAGGTGTATGACAAAGGGGATATAGCTCATGCCTATGCCCCAATCTGAAATGCACCAGACAAAAAGCGGGACGACTCTACAGGCCGTCCCGCTTTTCCTTGTTTTCGGTTGTCGAAATCTTCAGTTGTCAAAGCCAATCATCCTATCCGCAAGGATTCGGAGTCGCGGATAGATTACCAACGGGAGTTTGGCAAGCCAGGGTTAAACTGCTTGGTTCATAACGGCCGGTTCAACACTGTCGCCCAGAATCTCTTCCATTGCCATCACATGGGGGCAGACACCGCGCAATTGCCATTCTTCGCAATCACAACCCCACGTCCCGTTGTTGTAACTGATGCTGTGTTTGGCGTGTTCGCCGTGAATCTCAACTTCAAAGTTGCGGACTTTTACTCGGCGGTCTCGTTCCTGAGCATACTGGCGGGCTTTGACGATTCTGCTCGCTACCGAATCCATTGTTCGCGTCCTTTCTGGTTCTTGAACTTGGGGCAAACGAGAGACAAAAACATGCTTTGATTAGCGTGATGTTAGGGCATATATAAACGAAAACACTCAGGTGCATACACCGCCTGAGTGTTTTTACACATGGATATTCACTTTCAGTAGTGCCTTGTCTGCGGCTTGAGAATACTTGCCGAACACTTGCACTTCCTTTCAAATCACCGAACAATTGGCGCTAGTTCAGTGAGATGTGCGTGAAAAACTGACGACTTATGTGCGTCTAGTTTCAAAGATACAGCATTACTACCAACGGATCGTTAACAGATGGCTAAGGAGAAAGCTTTGATAATATTCTATTAACAATCGGTTGCGTATAGTATACGCTGCCTTGGTATGGTTGTCAACTTCACATTTGAGCGTTCGGGGACGCGTTCGTGTTGTGAGTGATTCGTTGCACCCTATCAACTCGCCCGCTGTAGACGTCCAATTTTGTAGCACTAATTTAGTAGCACCAGAAGAGCCAGCGGACTGTTAGAGGAAGGGTGTTCGGATGGCTCAATATAGCAAGCTCAATATAGCCAAAAATGATAACTGAATAGCGTTACCAGTAACCTAGACCGGGGGACTATCCGTATTAGCTTTTGTGCAATGTAGATGCTTTGGTTATTGCAGCGCGTTGAAGGGGAAGATGCGGAAGCCCGGTTTGGGCGCTTCTGCATCATAGGCCACGGGTAAGGCAAGTGGCGCGCCCAATCGGACTAACTCGCTTTGCAAAAAGCGTAGTTGATCGCTCAGGTCTACCAAGGTACGGTCGGCGACCAAGCCGATCTCTGTTTGTTGAGCTACCCACATTTGGGTCTCCACACGGAGCATGGCCTGCTTGACCGGATCGGTTTGCGCCGCGGTGATGGCTTCGACCACGACCAGGAGATTGTTGTTGGCAGCGGAAAGTTCCTGTTGGAGCGTATTTACATTCGCCTCCCATTCGGGAACCAGCGACGTGCCAAACGCTCCTGTGGCGATTTGCAGCCGCAGCGCTGCCCAGCTACGCCGTTCCTGCAAGAGGGTGAATTGTTGGCCCAAGGTAAGACCCGAAGCCAGGGTTCGCTGGAAAGCGGCGTTGCGGGCATGCTCTTCGTTGAGCAGCGCGGTCGCCAACGTCTGGCGTTCTGGTTCAATATCAATGCCGCCAGTATGCGTGATGCGGTCTGCCAGGGCGCGGGCTGCTTGGTGGCGCAGATTTATCGCTTCGTGCACGCCCGGATCTGCTGCCAGCGGTTCAGGCATAGAGACCCACTGGCTAGTAAGCAGCATACCAGGTGGCGTTAAATAGGGATTGCGCGCTGCGGCGTCGACTTCGGCCTCAAACTTTTCGGCCTCGGCGCTTGTGTCAGCCATTTGAGTAGCCAATCTACGCAATCCTTCGAAAAGTTGACTGCGTTGCGCAGGTAAAATGTCTGGTGTTTGTTCAGTTAATCGTTTAACCTGGATAGCGGTATCTAGTGACCCCTCGACAGCGTCTACCTTAAGAAGATCTTCGGCAATTTGCAGCATTGCTTGGCTGCGCTCGTTAAAGGTAAGGCTGGGGCTGAGAACGACAACCGCGCGCGCATTGTCATAGGCTCGAATGCCTAACTCGGTATTTTGTGTGGCAAGGTAGCGCCGGCCCATTTGCAGCCAGAGTGCCAAGCGGTCGCTGTCGCTCAACTCGACGGAAAAGAAGGTGATGACATAGGCCAGATCCAACTCACCCGCTTGTAGTGCCTGATAGGCAAGGGCCTTGGGGGGATCACCCATCAATTGCGCCAGGGCATGGCTGGGCGCAATACCTTCAGTCGGTAGGATAGCGAGTGGCGAGACACCCGGCTGGCTTTCAGGATCGGTCCGAATCAGGAAAAGTGCCGACAGGGCACCCACACCCAGGATCAGGCAGAAGATAAAGCCGATGGATAGGGTAAGTTGTAGCCATAGATTGCGGCGACGTGATGTCCGTTTGCCGTTGCTGTATTCTAGCTCCATAAGGGGTATATGATAGCATGTGCAATAAAGAGGTGACCAACTTGCGCTACGAATATTAGTATTTGTTAGAATGATTCATTAGAAGTATTTGTACAAAATGGGTAGATAATAGTATTTTTGCGTTGAGCTTGCCTTGAACCTGCCTTGAAGATGTCCCAAGCATTCCTGTACATGCCCTTGACATGGAGTTTGGAAACTGCGTCTTTTGCCGGGGGTAGTTGTCATGAAAAGTGATTTTTGTCGCTAGGCAGCAATATGCTAACATTGTAAGTTGTCTATACGCTACCAATTTTACAGTTTCGGTCGATCATGAGTTTGAACTATCTTGATTCTTGTCTTGATTCTTTCTGGATTTCGATGACATCAGGTAGCGTCACGGATATCTCGCCAAGGAGCTGACATCCTATGCAAAATTCTCGGTTTGGGACACGCTCTGCCGCGTGGTCCGGTATTGGAAAAATGTTGGAAGGGCCGGCTGGATGGATCATCACGTTAGTCGTGTTGCCCATCTTATTGGTACTTGCCCTTCTGCTACCCCCGGTTAATCTGTTGGACCGGCTACAAGCATTTACCTATACGCGGATTACCTCTGCGGGTGGGGCGATTGCTGATCCAGATGGCACGGTGATAAATTTCCCGGCTGAAGGTGTGCGGTCAACCTTTCAGGCCGCTGTAAGCAGCACGCCCCGTTCGGAATTTATTGAAGGCCAAGCAGGGCGCGACTTGTATGAGGCTGCCCGCAATTTGCCAGATTATTTAATTCCAAAAAGCCCTTATTATGATGTAGAACTCGTTGGTGATCAGCCTGGTCAGGCCATTCTCACGATTCCCATTCCAAATGACAGCATGCCCTATGAAACGCTCGGCGTTTATGCTTGGGATGGCGCTGCTTGGACCCACGTCCCCTCAACTGTTTTGGCATCGGAAGATCTGCTCGAGTCACGGCTAGAGTTTGTGCCTTCGAGCTTTATGGTCATGCAGACTACGCCGGCTGTGCCTGCGGTGACGGCAGATTTGGGATTGGACGGGCAACTTCCAGCCAATGCAGTTGTGACCAACGAGGCAAAGGCGGGTCTCTATCTGCGTGGTGATGGTGCGCTTGAAGGGACGGCTCCGGTCAACAGTGGCAATACGTTGGCTACGATTCGCAACTGGAACGGCGACATTATTCGCACCGACTTGATCAACAACTTGTTGCTCGATCCGGGTTTGCAGGAGAATCAACTTTCCGCCGTGGAACAGACGATTGTACAAAACGGCTATCCTGGCGTAATTATTGACTACCGCGGTGTCGATGCTGTACCCAGCGCACGGGCTGACTTTGTATTTTTGATGTCCAAGCTGGCAGAAAGGCTCCATGCCAACAACAAGACGTTGGCGGTGCGTGTTGAGATGCCACGCCAGATTTCGGCGGATAGCTGGGACACCCTGGGCTATGACTGGGCCGGATTGGGCGCTGTGGTGGATAAGCTGATTATCCCTGCGCCAGTGGACCCGCGGGCCTATGCTGAAAATGGCGAGATGGATGCACTGCTCCGCTTTGCGACAAATCAGGTCGAACGGCGTAAGCTTCAGGTCGAGTTCCTCGGTCGTTCCGTAGAGCGCAGTGGCAATTACTTGCTGCTCAAGGGCTATCAAGATGCGCTGCACCCGTTATTGGGCGAAGTGAATGCCCAGGGTATGGGTGATAATCAGCAGATTGCGTTATCGCTGCAAAATCCGCGGGTCTTGAGCAAGGTCGTGTGGGACGAGAGCATTGGCACCTACAACTATACCTATCAGGATGATCAAGGACTTGAGCGCACAGTCTATGTTGAGACTGCTGGTAGTGTGGCGCACAAGCTCAAGATGTTGCAACGCTATAACGTCCGCAATGTGAGCCTGGGCGCAGAGGCCAGCGGTGATCTGGATCCGGCGCTGTGGAACGTGGTGCTGCAATTCCAACAAGGACAAGAGCTAGACGGTGTGCCAACCCAGTTGTCGGTCGTCTACAGCCTCTATGGGCCAGATGGTAGCATGTTGGGCCAAGAAGTGCGTCCGGTGGATGATTCGCAGGTGGTGGTGAACACGCCAACTGGCAGTAACGAAGTACGCGTGGATACAGCGATTGTCAACAGTGCTGGTCAGGCATTGGGTGGTGCGCAGACGACGAAGATTGCGCTGGCAAATGTAGGCGCTACTGCGTCCGCCTCTGCCGAGACGACTGCCAGCCCTGCGGCTTCCGATAGCGAAGCTGCTGACAGCCAAACTGCTGACAACCAGGCGGCTGACACCAAAGACGAAGATAGCGGAAGCCTAGAAAACGCTGTCGCTGGGGAACCATCCGAGCAATCGTCCGCAAGGTCTGCCGAAGATGTTGATACAGCCGCGCCAG
>CAMPHP010000303.1 GCA_946885925.1 uncultured Litorilinea sp. | reverse complement strand
GCCGCCAACCGCGCCACTTTCTGCGGTCCCACAATCTGATTCGCGATCAGAATATCGGTAATACCAGCAGCAGCCATCACCTCAGCCTCACCGAGCTTGCCACAGGTCACACCAATCGCTCCCGCAGCCACAAGCTTATGTGCAATGGCGGGCACTTTAATCCCCTTGATGTGAGGTCGCCACTGCACACCCTGGCTGGCTAACTCGCCAGCCACACACGTGATATTTCGCTCTAACTTTGCCAGGTCTACCCACAACGCTGGGGTATCCAACTCCTCTAGTGGCAAACCAATCTCTGTCATAATCTACAGTATTCCTGTCTATTCAGCCCATCACGCATCACAGCACCCGGTAAAGTGCAAACAAATAAAGCGCAAACAAAAAATCCAGGCAATGCCTAAACGCTAGGCGGGATCAAACCAGAACGGATTTGTCCATGCCCGACCACCCATTGCATCGCGTACCGTAATCCGCCCATAGTGGCTCTTAAACTTGCGGATATCCAAGGTGACTTCCGTCATTCCATGTCCATTGGCAGACACAGAGGCTGGCCCCTTGCCAGAGACAAAGATCCAGTCTACGGGCGAACAGCGTACCACGATCTCCTCATTGCCACGCACCTCAACATCATGGATCTGTGGGCCGGTGGAGGAGTAAAAGCGACCTGCCTTGAGCGCATCCAGCAAAGCTTCTGGCGAGTTCTCTTCTGCCTTGACCCACACCCACCCGCGCATAAAATCATGGCGATTCCTGACACCATGAAAATCATCTGCCGCATAGGTCCAGTAGCGATGGCCCCGCCCCAGCATCACGTCGGCAATGTTCCAGCTATCGGCGCGGTCGTTGTGATCAATTGCCACACCTTTATAAATTTCAATCGCATGGACGCTGCCCAACGCCTCCAGGTCTCGCTCCGTCAGGGCATACCACTGCGGATGTGCCGCGGCGACAAACGCACCTGCTGCCACCGCGCGTGCTGCAATTTCCGGCCCACTTTCAGCCTCATGCGATGGTGCAAAGTCAAATGGCAGCCCCACAGCGACAATATGCCACATCCCGCCAAGTTCAGTCTGCCCCGCATGTAGTTCCGCGCCGATAATCGTCGTGAAACACCCATTACGATACTCGCGTGTGTCCGCAATCGGAAACTGATACTGCGGTAAGAAATGGTCGGTCAAGCTGATAAAGTTATAGCCAGCTTCCTGATAACGGCGGCACACGCCAGCCACAGAAAGCCCCCCATCGGAGAGCGTCGAATGACCATGTAGATTGCCTCGCCAAAATCGCCCAGGAGCGGCGAAGGGTAAATGATTCATACCTTCATCTTTCTATTTATGTCTCTACTGTTTATGTTTCAACTGTTTATGTTCCTACTGTTCGTGTTCCTTCAAATCGTGGTGGAGCAAGAAAACTAGGCTGCTACTGACGCAGGTTGCCACGCCGTCTGGAAAAGCCGCAGCCAGTTCCCATGCATAATTCCAGCAATGTCCGCTTCCGCATAGCCACGATCCGCCAGCATGGCCGGAATACGCTGCAAATCGACAATGGTGTCCAAATCACCCGGTGACTGCTCACGACCGTAACCACCATCCAAGTCCGTGCCAATCCCTACATGACGAGTATTCCCCGCCAACTGGCAAATGTGGTCAATGTGATCCACCACACTCGATAACGGCACAAGATCACTCGTCGTCTGCCCCACCACCCAGCCGGGGTAGAGCATCCACGCATCCAGTGCCACACCAATCACACCATTATGCTCAAAGATCGCCTTGAGCTGCTCATCGCTAAACTGCCGCTGGTGAGGTACAAGTGCGCGGCAGTTATTGTGGCTTGCCAACACCAATCCCTCGTAATGCTCTAATGCCTCCCAAAAGGATTGGTCGGACATGTGGGTCAGGTCCAACACCACACCTAGGCGCTGCATTTCCTTGAGCAATGGCACACCAATATCGGTCAATCCCGACTCCGTACCTGTGCCTCCTGCATAGCGACCTGGCCCATAGTGCGTCGGTCCCAAAAGCCGCAATCCCGCAGCCACCCACTCCTCAAGTTGTTCCGGGTCCAAAATCGGATCAGCACCCTCCATGCTAATCACAAAACCCAAAGGAGGAGTCTGCTCTGTAAGCGATTGATTGGCAGCGTCCCAAGCACTCCACTCCGCTATGTGCGCGTCAAGTGCCGCTGTGTCCTCAATGATTCGAACATGCCCCTGCCGCTCTAGCGCCCGGTAATAGGCCAGTTGACCTCGGGCCACCCCATAGGCTTGGGCTGTTGAAGAAAAGTCAATATGTGGAGCAGGACGCCCGGTGGAACGGGCGATCAACGTCGCCACCGACAAAAATATGCGACCTTTCCGCATCTCCGGATAAGCTACCGTACCCACCGCACGCCCCTTGCCCTGTACGTACTGTTCCAAAGTGCGGATTGTATAAGCCGACTTCAGTAAATCTCGGTTCCATTGCAGTGCATTCCACGACAGATCCAGATGCGCATCGATTATCAGCATTGTCCGAGCCCCTTCTGTTTGGCAATTAATGGAAGTTCAATCCTTGAATCAGAACAAAAGATGGATAACGCTTACCCCGCTAACCAATTCCAAACCAGTCCAAACCAGCAGTGCGTAAATTGCATAGGTAAAGTAGCGGTCGCTAAAATGCCTGTTGAGCCACACGCCCAACTGTACACCGGCAAACGTCAACGGTGCCAGGATCAAAATCGTGCTCAGATTGCCGACATGCAGCAGGCCCAATACACTGTAGGGGATAAGTTTCACGATATTCAAAGTGAAGAAGAAAATAACGCTTGTACCCACAAAAATAGTGCGTGGAAGTTGCTGTGGCAGCAAATAAATCGTCGCCGGAGGGCCGCCCGCATGAGCCAGTGTCGAAGTAAACCCTGCGGCACCTCCCAACAGCACACCCGCAATTGCCGGAGGTTTGGCTTGCTTCAATGCACCCTGCAGAAAGCTGCGTGCCACTTGATAGGTTACGAAGACGAGCGACACAATTCCTAGCGCTACTTTTAGCGTGCGCTCATTGTCACTAAAGTAGCCAAAAAACAGAGCGCCCAGCGCGATCCCCACCAATGCACCAGGAATCATCAACCGTAGGCTGCGACGGTCAAATACGTTCCAATAGTGACGCAGAGAGAAGAGATCGGCCACAATTAGAATCGGCAGCAAAATGGCTGCGGCATCTGTGACCGAGATGGTCAGCGACATCAATGGGGTAGCAATTGCCCCCACGCCGCCGCCAAATCCCGCTTTGGAGATACCAATCAGCAGCATAGCAGCCACCGCCGTTACCCAAAACAAAGTAGGATAATCTGGTAACGTCACATGGATGCTTTCTAGGTTATGCTGCTAAACAGCCAGAAGAATTTAAGTTGGCGAGTGCTGCCATCCGCATCAGGGTGATACGTCTCTCGCATTGTAGTACCGACTGACGAGTTGGCCCAAACTACCGGAGGCTCGCACACAATCTACCGATACGATTTTGTGCGTCGTGCACGTTGTTGCCGTATGGTGTACACTAAGGAGAGCTATTCTTGGCCGTTCCCCTACCAATCTGAGACGGTCGACACCCAATCATCGGGTCAGGCCAAGCGAAAGGAGTACCATGCTACGAATACAGTTCCGCCAAACCCTCGATGAGTTGCGTGATCAAATTATTACAATGGGTAGCTATGTCCAAGAGCAACTACGCTTGGCTGTCGCAGCGCTAGAACAATTAGATCTCGACAAGGCAAAACAAGTTGCTGTCCATGATCGCGAGATCAACCGCCAGCGATTTGAGATTGAAGAACGTTGCTTTATCCTCATTGCCACCGAAGCACCTACAGCCAGCGACTTGCGCCTGATCTTTGCTGCCGTCAACATGATCGTAGACCTAGAGCGCATGGGCGACCAGACCAAGGGCATTGCCAAGGTTATTCCCGAACTGAAGGAACAGCCGGCTGTCACGCGCCCTGCTGAACTTCAGCAAATGGGGATCTTGGTCGATAAAATGTTGGAAGACGCACTGCGCGCCTATGCTGAGGGAGATGTGGAACTCTCTCGTCAAATTGCCGGACGTGACCAAGAGGTTGACTCGCTCTATGCCAATGTCTTCACCCAAATTATGTACATGTTGGCGCAGACCAGCGACACGAACCGCGTGCGCGTCATCTACAGCCTGCTGCGTACGGCACGCGAACTTGAGCGATTTGGTGATCTCGTAGGTAACTTTGCCGAACGCAGCGTCTACCTCGTCACTGGTGAAGTACCCTATACTGCACAGAAGCAATCAGCATCTAGCGGCGACTCCTAACGGTGTTTAGGATACCCTCAAGCACATCTAGTCCCTGCGTTACAAGTCCACGGTCAGCCTGTGACCCCATGTGCCCAATGCGAAAAACCTTGCCCGCCAGAGGGCCATAGCTGCCCCCAACGACCACACCCTCTGCGCGCAACCTCTGATCTAACCCAGGCCAATCCCATCCATCAGGTATATGCGCCGCTGTCACAGTGGGAGCCGCAATCTCTTCACGCCGCGGCCAAATCTTAACTCCCATCGTTCGCAGCCGGTCGCGGCAGTACTGTGCAACCTCCGCATGGCGCTGATAGACAGCTTCCAATCCTTCCGCCATCAGCAAATCCAGCGATACCTTGAGTCCTGCCATTGCGTGCCAGTTGTGCGTATAGGGCATATAGCGATTTGCAATCGCTTCTTTCCAAGGGGCCAGCGCATCATAGCCAACATAGCCAGTTTCTTCGATAGCCTCCCATGCACGTTGGCTAATCGAGACCATGCATAGATCGGGCATCAAACTCAAAACCTTCTGGCTACCCAATAATCCCAGGTCAATCTCCCACTCATCTACCAAGACTGGCGTACCGCCCGCGCTAGCGACAAAATCAACATAGAAGAGCGCATCGACCTCGCGGCAGATCTCACCGAGTTCCGCCAACGGATTAAGCGTGCCGCTGGGCGTCTCGCAATGTACAGCCGTCACCAAACGCGGTCGGAACTGTCGGGCCACCTGCCGCACCTGCTCGGCATCAGCAACCTCATCATAGCCAAAGCCAACAACCGATACCTCGGCTCCTAGTTGGCGCGCCATCTCGGCAAAGCCATAGCCAAAGACGCCGCTTGCTACCGATAGCACCTTGTCGCCTGGACGCAGCACACTTTTCATGGCTCCCCACAGCGCAAGCATCCCCTCACCCGACAAGATCGCAACGTCATTGTTGGTAACAAGCAAGGTCTGCAATCC
>CAMPHP010000302.1 GCA_946885925.1 uncultured Litorilinea sp. | reverse complement strand
ACATATAAGTCATCCACACATTGGGCATACGCGCCGAACGTACTGGCCCGATTCGTGAAGCCGTATTGCCCTGGTAGATTGCCGTGATACGGGTCACCGTAAAACCATCAACGATGTATTCGTAGACCAAATCGGCTAGCCCCAACCCATAATGGGCGCTGCGTCCAACATCGTCGTTGTTGATGCAGACAAAAACTGGTCGCCGCTTCAAATTTTCGGGATTATCCGCAGGTAACCCAGAGTAAGGGGCAATATTACCTGGCAACGGTGTAGGTGTCTCAGTGGGTACGAGTTCCACCGCCGCTTCGGTTGGTGTGGCTGGAACGGGTGTTTCCGTGGGTACAACAGCTACTTCGGCTACTTCGGCTGCGGCAACAGGGGTCTTGGTCGGTGTAGCTGTGGCCGCCATAGGTGTACTGCTACACGCGGTCAACGCAACTAAGAGAATCGCAAATAACACAAACTTCGCAGAAACAGGACGAACCATACGACGATACATAAGTTGATAACGCCTTCGCTGATTATGAGCAACCTTGTTGGCATAAGATGCGCCACCAGGCAATAGAGCAAATCGCGGGTAGTATACCACAATGCCTAGCCTGTCACATACCAGTTGCTCAACGCTGTTGTAAATCCGCTCTATGGAGAAAGAGTGGAAAGGATGGAGAAGAATCAACAAAATGAATGGCAATAAGGATGAGCGTGTTGACCCTGCCCGTAGGCATACGCAAGTAATACGAAACTTTGCCGCTCTTGGTTCCTCTCATCTCTGACCAATTCCACGGCTATGGTACAATAGCCCATATTGGTAGGGGATTGGGAAAAGATGATGCAACAAGGTAATCAACAGAGTAGCAATCAACAGAGCAATAGCATATTGATGCCAACCGATTTGGAATTGCTTGCTGCTACAGTTCAGCGCCGCCAATTGACCACTCCCCTGCTTTTGTTGTTGGCAAGTCATAACCCGCTGGCTTTTGTGGCGGGACAGCTGCTCTATGCCATTGCGCCATTGGGCTTGCTGTTGGGTTGGGAAAGTGTCACAAGGTGGGCGGCGTTGCTCAGTGCCCCCGATGCGACCCGGCGATTAACCACCCTCCTAACGCCCCCAGACTCAACAACACCTGACTTGACAACACCGGCAGGCTCTTCGTTCGCCCAGGTTGAATAAACACGATCATGTACTGGAACAGGTCTGCCGCTGACATCACTGCGGCTTGGCAAGAAGAAATTGAGAGCAAACTGGAGACAGGTGCAACGGCTGTCTTGCTAGGTGGCACGCCCTCGAGCCTGACAACCGGCGCGGCCACACTCTTGGCGCTTCAGGATGCCAGCATCCAGCGCGCTGATGTAGCAACGCCCTTGATGGTGGCAGGAGGCAACAGCGCAGTCTGGTTGGGGTTGCTTTTGTCTCCCCAGCCGACGGGTCATAGCCCCAGTGCACCATCCCCAACGCTCATCTATGGAGGAGGGGACGAAGCCACCTACTTGGCAATTGTTGGATTGACCGCTGGCGCAATAACGACACCCGGCTCCGTCAAGCCTAGCATTCCGAACGAACTCGTCGGGCAGATTGCTCCTCGGCTGCAACCCGGTGCAGCAACAGCTTGGGAAGCACTGCCTTTTGTCGAAGTGGGTGAACAACCGATCCCACCGTTGGCCCTACCATCATTGTCCCTCACAGCAACCAGATCTGACCCAACCAGTGATTGGATTGCCTGGGGTATCATGCTGCTGGCCTTCTGCCTAGTTCTTTCCGCCCTCCTAATTTAGTCTAGCCATTGAGTCAGCCCAGCGTCATGCCTGCCGCCCGCGCCCTGCGTCCCAACATTTTCGTCCTCCTCATCATTGCCGGGGGGCTATTGCTTTTGGGTATTGACCGCTTTGCCAACCTGCCTCTGCTGCGCCCCATTGCCATCGTTATTTACGAGTGGGGCATATTGCTCAGTGCCTTTGCCTTGCTCTTGGGTGTCATCAACGTGGCATGGGTCCATGTGCGCCAAGTCCTGGCTGGCAATCCAGGATGGCAGCAAAGCTTGGCCCTGGTGGTGATGCTGGCTGTCGTCTTGGTAACGGGACTCTTTAGCGTCACAGGTGTACGCAGCCCGCTGGTCGAACTGCTTTTCGATGCAATCATCGCTCCGGGCCAGGCCACACTCTTTGCGCTGCTTGCCTTTTTCATGGCAGCGGCAGCCTATCGCTATTTACGCATTGGTCGCCCAGGTGGCATATGGCTTTTGACAGGTGTGCTGCTCGTCTTTGCTGTACAAATGCCCATCGCCCATACTCTGCTACCCACCGCTTTCGCTAATCTAATTGATTGGGTGGTTGATGTACCTGCTATGTCGGCATTGCGTGGGGCGCTCTTGGGCAGCAGCTTCGCCCTGGTGATCATTGCCATTCGTTTCTTGCTGACCAGTAGATAGACCAACTCGATAAAAGCCTTGAGTCACTTATTCACGCAGCCTACTGTTGGACAGGCTCCACAACCTTAAGCCATGTCGATTACGCGTTGTCCCCACTGTGGCACTGCCAACCGCGCCGGAGCGAATTTCTGTAACGGCTGCGGTACGGATCTGCGCGACCCATCGCCTCCCCCGCGCGACCAAACCCCAGAGCAAGAGGAACCCACTTCCACCTCGCCAGGTGAACAAAGTTCGTCGCATCCATCCACCACACCGGTGACGCCACAAGCGACAACAACGCAGCCAGCAGCACCAGAGCCGGTAGCACCTTCATCCACGGAGCCACCAATCGATGACGCCTTTGCCGGACAACCCTGGTTGCGGCTGGAATTTGCCGCCGAAGAGGACGAAGATCTTGACGCCGGTTTTGAGGATGATGAGACTCTGAACGCAAGCGGTCGCCTGGTAAAGGCGGTTCAAGGCTTGCTAGCGCCCATCCGCATTGCCACCAATATTACGGATGATGCGCCAATGCCTTCCCCGCGTCCTATCCCCACCGCGGATGCGTTGAGCAATGATGAATTGCGACTGATTCGCGGGTTGATGGCAGAACCGCCTGCGCGGGTCAATTATCAAGTAAACCCTGCGCTGCGCCGCCCTCGTACCCTGCGTATCCCCTGGATTTTTGTGTTGCTCGGTCTGGCGATAGGACTGCCTGCGCTCTTGTCCTTGGCTGGGCCAGTGGGACTGCCGCATAGCTGGTCGGGCGTGGAAGATGCCTATATCACCATCCAGGGTGTGGCCTCGAATTCATTGGTGGTAGTCTATTTTGCCTATGACCCTGCTACGGCAGGAGAGATCGACCTTGCCATGCAGCCGGTCATGCGCCATCTCTTACAGCGTCGTGCCCGCCTGGCGGTGATTACCTCTACCCCTGGCGGCATTGCTACGGCGGAGCGGCTGATTGCCCAGGTGCGTTCCGACGAAGGTTCCGGCAATCTGGCTTTGGCCGCAGACTTGGCGCAACCGATTACCTTTGCCTATTTGCCCGGTGGCGCGGCATCCCTACCACTCTTGGCGCGGGACCCAACTGCGGCCCTCCTGGAAAACATTCTGGTCGTCTCGCCAGAACAACGTCAGGCCCTGGTGCAGAGCGCGGCATTGGTCGTTACCGCCGCCCCCCAAGCCGAAGATGTGCAAAATTGGCTGGAACAAGTACAAGCGCTGGATCGCATCCCCGTGGTTGCTGTCACGGCTGCCGGGGCAGACCCAATCCTGCGTCCCTACCGGGATAGCAACCAGTTAAGCGGCTTAGTCAGTGGATTCGATGGGGCCTATGCCTATCGCAAACTACTTGATCCTTTTGTCGCGCCAGAGAGTACTCCGGTGCTCCTACACCAAATTGTCCTGCAAAACTGGGGTCATCTGGCGCTGCTTGCAGCCATCGCCCTGGGCAATTTGGCAGCACTACTCAGCCGAGAGACCGGGCCATAATCAGAGAGATAAACAACACCGACGGCATGGAATATACCAGCAATGAATTACTCGCTACCCTGGGCTTTTGGGGTAGCTTACTGATAACCCTTATCATCTTCAGCGGCATCGCTGGCGACCATACACTGGCGCGCATGGGACAACATCTGCTGGTGGGAGCCAGCGTCGGCTACATGGGTGTGCTTGCGATCCAGCATGTGTTGCGCCCGCGACTGATTGCGCCGCTGCTTGCCGACCCGACAGGCGAACCACTGCGCTGGGTGCCACTCATTCTTGGCCTGCTCTTGATCGTTGCCGGGCTAGACCGCACCTTGCGCCCCTCACCAACGACAACTCCGCCCTTGTGGCGACGAGCTTTGCACGGCATAGGGCGTCTGCCCGTGGCACTGCTCTTGGCTGTGGGATTGAGCGCAGGTCTCTTTGGTGCGCTCCAGGGGACGCTGCTGCCCCAATTCTGGCGTGCAGCACAGATGGCTTTTGACCCTACGGTTTCCATATCCATCTTTGTTGCCGGGGTCTTAACGCTCCTGATCACCACAGCTACCCTGCTTTATCTCTATGTAGACCCTGCACGCTATTTGGCCGAACAGCCATCCTACATCAGACAGTTGCTAAATGGTTGGCTGTGGCTGGGCCAACGTGCGCTCTGGCTTGCAGCAGGCATCATCTTTGCCCGGCTCATGGCTTCGCGCTTGAGTCTACTGATTGCCCGCATTGATTATTTAGTCGCTGCCTTTTCTGCCACTCCCTTCTGGCAATGGTGGAATGGACGCTAGCCATGATGCCACAAATGCCCATCAGTGAACCTTTCCCTGTCGACCCAAGCAACCAGCCACCGCTTGCCATAGAAAGCAGCACGCTTTTAGCTTTGGGTATCGACGGTCACTATGGTCGCGCTTGCCTATTGGAAAATATTCGCGGCGTCTACCGGCTGGCTGCATGGCTCACCATCCCGCGCCAGGGCGAGCGTCATTTGGGCAATCAAGTGGCTAGCATCTGCCGCCAGTTGGGCAGCCGTTTGGGGCGTCGCTTGTGGGATGAACAGAATCACATGCCACTACTATCGAGCGATGACCCGACTCGATACCCACCCCTGGCGCAACTTGTCATGGCGCTTAGCCCTCGTCCTGCCCTGCGTGTTTGGCTGGCTGGACTTACCCCCAACTATAGCATCGAAGCAGCCCGCCTAGCCGTCTTGAGTAGCGCAGCGCAAGTTGTGGGACAAAGCCACCTCACCGTAGACACCAACGTCGAGCAGTTGAGTCAAAGCCTGCTCGAGCAGCGCCCGGATGTGGTCATATTGCTTGGTGGCTATGATACCCAATCCGCTCCGGCCCATCGCCCGCTCCATCTACTGAGTACACTGG
>CAMPHP010000301.1 GCA_946885925.1 uncultured Litorilinea sp. | reverse complement strand
CACCAAGTAGCAAGCCTGATTGGGCAACGTGTTCCGCGGGAACGACTACCCCGTCGCCTGGCGCGGCTGTTGAAACGCTGCGTGGACACCTTTGAGTTCGCTACCTTGGCTTCGCTAATGGGCCGCCGCCTCGCCTCGGCGGTCTTTGGTCAGGCGGGATTGGTGCACGAACTCCTGGAGCAAATTACCACGATCAGCAACGTGCAGGATGCCCGGCGCGATAGCGGGCTTTCTGGGGGCAAGGACGACCCTCACTTTTTACGTCAAGTCAAGCGCCCCACCGCCAATCCCGACGTTGACTTTCAGGTCTACACACTCCAAGAGGCCATTCAAGCTATGCCCGTGCGCTCTATCCCGCGCGAGCAGCGCATTGCCCTCGCTGACCGGCTGGCGGCACTCGCCATTCGCAGCGACGGTTGGACCGCGGCTGGAGCTGCGGCCTCGTTGATGGAGTTGGGCGCGCTTAAATATGCAGTCAGCATCGTTGATCATATTCCACCCCAAGATCCTACGCGCAGCGAAGGCGTCATAGCCCTGGTGCGTGCATTATTGGAGGTGAATGAACCGCAGTTGGCCGAGGAGCAGGTGCGTAAAGCATTGGCCTGGGTCAAGTCGCTGGACAAGCGCAATCCAGAGCGTGCCACCATTTGGGGGTTGGTCGAGGTCTATCTAGAGCACCAGATGCCCGAACCGGCACTGTGGTTGTTGGAACAACGCCATGCTCCCCCCACGATGGGTGAACGAATGCGTAAGGTCTTTCAAAATCGCCCCAACGATGATGAACTCCGTGACAACAGGCTGCGCTTACAAGTGCGCTTGCAGCAACGTGCCGAATGGGACAAGGAGCGTCCTGCGCTTTACAACCAACAGCGCCAAGGGGCACCCCGGCTGTTGGATGGCGAGATGTTGATGAGCTTTTACCTAGATGGCTTGCTGCGTCCCCTGTTGGCAGCGGGACGTATTGACTTGGTGTGGGAGTTGCTGCCGCAAGTGAGCGAGGCGCTCAATGCCAGCAGTGGCGATAAGCATACGGCCCAGGTGCAGCGAGTAACTACGCTCTTGGCGACTCAGGCCGCGCCCGCAATCATAGCAACCAACCTAGCTTCCGCAAACCTAGCAGCGTCAGTGGACGAGAACGCGGTCGCGAACAATGGCAATCCCAGTAGACCAGATAGTGAGCCAGACAACGATCCAGACGATCTCTTCCAAGGCCCTCTGCAAGCGCGTAATGCGCTGACACAATTCTTGGTGCAATTATGGGAAAGCGATGTAAAAAAGGGGCTGTGGCAGACCATCCACGGCATTGAGGGCAGTCTCGCCTTGCTCTTGACTTTGGAGGGCCCCGACGCCTTACTCACCATCGCCCAGATGACCCTGCGCGAAGGCAACCGCTGGGTCAAACCCTGGCAGCCCAAAGACAAAGACACAGTGCCGCGTGGCGTTGCCGTTGGCTAACCTGTTTTGACGCCTCTGAATGTGAGTGGGTGGGCATTTCCTAGATAGCTTCTGCTTTCTTGCCCACCACTACATTCTCCCCGACAATTAATCTTTCTCCCATAAAAACCCTGTAAAATAAGTACAGACTGCGGAGACAAACCCCATCCGCCACATTCTGTATGTTCCTGCAATCGCTCCCTACCCTTGAACCCTTGTCTCATATTGCTGTCTCATATTGCTGTCTCATATTGCTGTCTCATATTGCGTATTGGCTAATTGCATAATGGTCTGTTGCAAGAGGATATTTGCAAGAAGGTATTTGCAAGAAGGAGAAGCGACTATGTTTAATGCTTTCCGGGGAACCATGTCCACTCTCCCATTCCATCGCCTATGGATGGCGGGGACAGTCGCGGCTGTGTTGGCTCTAGCACTGTGGATGGCGCTCACGCTGCGCATCCTAGGGGCACAAGCGGCAGTGCTTGCGGAGCTAACTGCCAGCAACGATGGGCCAACTGAACTTGGCGATTCCACCAACTTTACCGCCACCATTACAGGAGGAAGCGCTAGCGCCTATGCCTGGGACTTTGGCGATGGCAGCAGTGGAACTGGCATTACGACCAGCCACACCTATACCGAATCGGGTATCTATACCGCGACAGTGGTTGCCACCACAATGACAAATAGTCTCAGCGCTACAACAACGGTCTTTGTAGGTGATGCCGTAGTCGATGTCGTCAATAATCGCTTTAGCCCGGCTGATGTCGATATTCCACAAGGCGGTCAGGTGGTGTGGGTGCTACGGCAAGGCTTCCACAGTGTCACCGCGGATGATGGCAGCTTCAACCAACCCGCGGGGAACGATTGGCCGCCCTTCGTCCGCACCTTCACTGACACCGGGACTGTTGACTACCATTGCACCGTACACGCCAATATGACGGGTACAGTAACCGTTCAGTCACCTGTAGCAGGACTCACCGCCACCAATGATGGACCAAAGGAGGTTAATGCACCTGTCAACTTTACCGCCACCATCACAGGAGGAACTAGCGTTTCTTACACCTGGGATTTTGGTGATGGCGGTGTTGGCAGTGGTATTACCACCACGCACAGCTACACTGAGTCGGGTGTCTATACGGCGACAGTCGTTGCTGCGAATGCCACCAACAGCCTTTCCGCTACGACGAAAGTCTTTGTGGGCGATGCCGTGGTTGATGTCGTCAATAATCGCTTCAGCCCGCGCGATGTCACAATTCCAGTGGGTGGCAATGTGGTGTGGGTGTTACAGGAAGGCTTCCATAGCGTTACCGCGGATGATGGCAGCTTCGACCAGCCTGCGGGGAACGATTGGCCTCCCTTCATCCATCCCTTTGATAGTGTGGGGGTAACTCCCTATCACTGCACGGTACATGGGGCAAGTGGTGGCGTAGGTATGTCAGGTTCAGTCATTGTTACAGACGAGGTCGATGAGTTTACAGGGATGCTCTTGCCCGACATCCGCAAGAATCTGATAGCAGCAAGAAGCAGTCAGAGGTAAGAAACAAGAGCTGCGCCAATCAAAAGGCGGCGATCAGTACGAGAACTGATCGCCGCCTTTGCGATTATAACCTTCCTGGAAGCTCGGAGCCTCCGAGGAAGGTTATCTTGATAGACGATTGTGCAATACCAAATGCTAGGGGAAGGAATTGCCTAGAACGGAATATCCTCGTCGGTTGGCCCATCTTCATAGGCGTCGTTCGAGCGATTGCCAGTTGTGTTGCCATTCGCTTGGCTGCGTGCAGGCTCGCGCTGGAAGTCTCCACCGCCCCCTGCGCTATCGCCACGACTGCTCAAGAAGCGAATTGTTTGTGCAGTAACGTCTAGTGATACCTGTGTGTTGCCCTCTTTATCTACCCAAGTGCGTGGTTCTTCGAGTTCGCCAACAATGAGTACCTTTGAACCTTTTGTCAGGTACTGACTTACGGTCTCGGCAGTCTTACGCCACGCGGTAACACGAAACCAAACGGTTTTTTCCTGCCACTGCCCATCTTGACTCTGATAACGCTTGCTCGTTGCAACACTGAAGCTTGCGACAGGGACGCCGCTGGGCGTATAACGCATTTCAGGATCACGCCCCAAGTTACCGACCAACGTGATTTGTTGAAACATCTCTAATCTCCTACTCTGTTTTAAGGCTCGCAATAACGTATAGGCATGTGGGTCAGAGTATGGGGTGTCCTTCCCACCTTCTTTTAGTATAGCATACCCTCCTGTAAAACGTCAAATAACCGAACACGTGTTCGAATAAAAACCAATTCAGATCGAGTCCTCATCTAGCACTTGATTAGACGCGCTGGCCCCGTCGTGAGATAATAGAAAAATGTATTGGCACTCGTATCCTAGAATCTAAATGCACCCATGATCCATCGTAAACAATTTGACAAGCCACCACGCCGGGTTGCGCTCTTTGTCACCTGCATGGTGGATATGATCTACCCGGAAGTGGGTATGTCCACGGCTGAACTTTTAGAGCGGCTGGGTCTGGAAGTTGTCTTTCCCTATGAGCAAACCTGCTGCGGGCAACCTGCCTTTAATGCGGGCTATCGGGATGAAGCACGCGCCCTGGCGATCCGCTTTATCGATGTCTTTGAGCCACTCATCAAACAAGGGGTGGTGGACGCGATTGTTGCACCCAGCGGCAGTTGCACGACGATGACCAGCCACTTTTACGGCAGCGCGCTCTTTGAAGACCCTACCGACACCGCCCTTCGCAAGCGCGCCGAGGCATTGTCAGAGGTGACGTTTGAGCTAACCGAATTCTTGGTGGATGTGTTGGGCATTACCCGCCTGAACAGCCACTTTGAGGGCAAACTCACCTATCATGCGTGCTGCCACCTCTTGCGCGAATTGAACATCGATGAACAGCCGCGCGCCTTGCTCTCCAATGTGGAAGGGGCCGAAGTGATCGAACTACCCGGAGCCGAGGAATGCTGCGGCTTTGGTGGTCTCTTTTCGGTCAAAAATCCTGGCATCAGCACGGCAATGGGTCAACGCAAATGCGTCAACCTTGCCCAAAGTGGGGCTGATGTCGTGGCATTGTGCGATGTAAGCTGCATGACCCATATCAACGGCTTGCTCTCGCGCCAGTCGCAACATTGCCGCGCCGTCCACATTGCCGAGATCCTTAACAACCAGATCGACGTTGCGCCCACTGCGCCAGCAGATGAGAGTGCCCCTGTGGTCAAGCCTCGTCGCTGGCAAGACATCTAGTTACCACGCAGAGCATCTACCATCTAACGTGGGAGATCTCTATTTTCTCTGAGAGAGTCAAACTGCTGCATGGCTACCTCCACGATTGATCTGTATGCGCCCTATGACGAGCGCGTGCGTACTGCCCTCAACAATCCCCATCTGAAGACTGCCCTGAACCGCTCTACCACGCGCATGAGCAACCAACGTGTTGCAGCGCTGGCCGCGGTCGATGGACAGTTGCTCCGCGACCAGACGCGGCAGATGAAAGAGTATGTAATACGCCATCTGCCCGACCTGTTGGAACAATTTGAGGCCAACATCACGGCAAATGGCGGTCATGTCCATTGGGCGCGTGATGCGGCCGAAGCCAACAAAATTGTGCTGGAGATCGCACGCCGTACCAACGCCCAAAAAGTCGTCAAGTCGAAATCAATGGCGACGGAAGAGATCCACCTCAATCACGCCCTGGAAGAAGTGGGCATTGAGGCGGTCGAAACTGACTTGGGCGAATACATCATCCAATTGGCAAACGAGCCACCTAGTCACATCGTTGCGCCCGTAGTGCATAAGCGGCTAGAGGATATTTCCGCCCTCTTTCAAGAA
>CAMPHP010000300.1 GCA_946885925.1 uncultured Litorilinea sp. | reverse complement strand
GGCCAACCCTGGTTGCCGCGGCCAGTCCTCTTGGACGGCTGAGCGGCACTGACAACTTAGTGGAATTCACAAGCCGCTGGTACAACCCCAATCCTCTGGTAATCCAGGGACGCGGTGCTGGCACGGATGCCACTGCCGCGGGGGTTTTGAGTGACATTATCGAACTGGCTTATACGGCCTGATGGCTAGATTGCGGTATGGATCGTAGGGATCGGCACGGGGCTGATCCGTTCTGGTTGCAGGACAATCCAAGAGACGGGCCGCCACAAGGTGTAGCCCCTGCGAGAGCACGCAGAGCAATGGCCTCGGCTGTAGGTTGAATTAAAGGGAGCAATCAGAGTATGTCGCCTGAGAAGATTAAAGTTGGTGTGTTGGGTGCAACAGGGGCAGTTGGGCAACGCTTTGTTCAGATGTTGCAAAATCACCCCTGGTTCGAGATCTCCGCGCTTTGTGCTTCAGAGCGTAGTGCTGGCAAACGCTATGCAGATGCCTGTAACTGGAATTTGCGCGGTGGGATGCCGGAGAATCTGCAAGACGTTGTCTTGCAAGATTGTGAACCGGGATTCGATGCCCAGATTGTCTTTAGTGCATTGCCCGCCACCAATGCCGGTGAAATTGAAGTGGCCTTTGCCGAGGCGGGCTATGGTGTGTGTAGCAATTCGCGCAACCATCGTTATGATGTTGATGTGCCGTTGTTGATTCCCGAAGTAAACCCTGAACATTTGGCGTTGCTTGATGTTCAAAGGCGCAATCGGGGCTGGACAGGCTTTATTGCCACCAACCCCAATTGCAGTACGACCCATCTAGTCAGCGCGCTGCATCCATTACATGAGCGTTTCGGCATCACCAAGGTCTTTGTTGTAACCATGCAAGCAGTTAGCGGCGCGGGCTATCCTGGCGTCAGCAGCATGGACATCATGGACAACGTTGTGCCCTACATTGGTGGCGAGGAAGAGAAGATGGAGCAGAAGGAGCCCCAAAAGCTCTTGGGCCGCTTTGATGGTCAGGAGGTGCGTTATGCCGATTTCGTGGTCAGTGCCCACTGTAATAGGGTTCCAGTCCGGAATGGACATTTGGAGGCGGTAAGCGTAGAATTCAAGACAAAGCCTAGCCAGGAGGAAATCATCCAGGCGTGGCAGAGCTATCAACCGCTGGCGCAACAGATGAAGTTGCCTAGCGCGCCACAGCCCGCCATTCTGGTGAGCGAGGCGCAAGATCGACCGCAACCGCGCCTAGATCGTTTAGCCGGTTCGGTTCCAGGAATGGCAACGGTGGTCGGGCGGTTGCGACCTGATCCGTTGTTTGACTACAAGTTTGTGGTGTTAGGCCACAACACCATCCGCGGCGCTGCGGGTGGTAGTTTGCTCAACGCCGAACTGATTGTGGCGCAAGGATATCTGGGTGCGGAAGCCGCAGCCTGGGCCAATGCGCTACAGGCGGCGTAGCTGTCGAGTTCGTTGTAAGGAAGTGCTGCCGGTGGCGCGGCTGGCGCACTAAGACGCACTGCTGCGTCAAGCATAGTGCCGTCGTGCAATAGCGGTGACGCCACCGTGCAGCGGATTTTGTAAATATGAGGGGGTGAACGTGACTGCTGTGTCGACCACAGGGGTGTTATCTGCCGACCGCGCCAACACCGTGCTTGAGAATTTTGGACGAGCTAGACTTTCCGACTACTTTGGCGATTTGGTGATCTATCGCAATCTGGAGCCGCTAGATACACGTATTCGCGGGCGTCGGGCTTCTAGTTACAAGATGGAGATCCCTGCTGATGTGATCCCGCGCAAACAAGATCGGGACTATGCCAAGGCCGCAGCCTGGATTGCCAGACAGGCCCAAAAGCTGCATCGCAAGGGTACAGAACTCAGTGAACTGCTCTTTATTGGGGACACTCTATATAACGATGGTCACGCCTACAACAATATGATTGATGTGACCGAGTGGAGTGGAGCCTGCTTTATTGGGGGTGAAAAGCCGAATGATCCGCCTCTGGCAGAGATCAATGATGGCAATGTCTATGTTGCAAATCGTTGGGCGGCTCTGAGCGACTGGATGAAATGGGTCTTGGGCCAAGATTTGCACGTTAATGAGAGCACATTGGTGATTGTCGATATCGACAAGACGGCATTGGGGGCCAAAGGCCGCAATGATCAAGTGATCAATGAGGCGCGGCTGGAAGGCATCTATCGTACGATGAATGCCGTGTTGGGTGATAATTTTGATCGCAAGACCTTTGAAAGCCAGTACAATGAGCTGAATCGCTCACGCTACCATGTCTTGACCGAGGACAATCAGGATTATCTAGCCTATATCTGTATGGTCCTCAACGCAGGTCTCTTTGACTACAATGAGATTCTGAAAGCGGTACAGAACGGTAGCGTAGATAACTTTGAACAGTTCTTGCGGATGGTCAATACGCGGATGATCGCCAGGGAAACCGGCGGTGAGAGTCTGCGTCAAGTCCATGAAGCAGTTTTGGCGAGTGTGCAGAATGGCGATCCAACGCCTTTCAAGCGCTTCCGCCGTCAGGAGTTCATCACAACGGTCGAGCGCATGGGCAATATGCCGGATGATGCGCCCGTATCGGAACTACTGACCCAAGAAATTACGTTAACCAATGAAGTGTGTGAATTGACCGACTGGCTAAAGAATCGTGGCTGCCTCTTGCTTTGCATGAGTGACAAGCCTGATGAGGCCTCTCGTCCAGACCCGCATATCTCGGCGGATCTTCCTCCTGTGCATAAAGCTGAAACCCACCGGGTGGGTACGAGCATTGCAGAGGAACTGAAGCAGTTGTCTTAGGCTTCAGACACTGTAGGCTTCAGACCCTGTAGGCTTCAGACACTGTAGGCTTCAGACACTGTAGGCTTTAGATGTTGTGGCTTTGAATGTTGTGGGGCGAGTTTTGCTCTAGCAGAGGTCGCCCTTTCTAATAAGATAGAGACGCAATCTGCCTTACTGACTGAGCAAGGTAAATAGGATATTCTAGCTGGGCATACAATCTAGTAACGTTATGATCCTGCTTGTACACTGTCCTCGAAGATCATCTTCACGGACGATCACCGAGGACATTTGGTGACATAACGTTGCAAAATAGACACTATTCACGTCTTGAATAGATGATGTTCTTGAATCAATAGTGCTCTTGCATAGAAGGTATTGCACAGCTAGAAGTATTCGTTTTGTATTTGTTCTATTTGGATTTGGCTATATAGCTCAATTCACAGAGTTCAAATCACGCAAATGGGAATCATACTGGTTCAGTTAAAAGAAAGACGCGATGGCATCCGATAATCGCAATGGTTCGCCCCGTGATAAACGTCCCGCGAACAATAATAACAATCCACAAGAACCTCGTAATTCTGGCGGCAATTTCTTGGGCCGAAGTTGGTTTTGGCTGGTTCTAGCCGTCCTTGTTCTTTTTGGCTCCCGCTTTTTGTTTAGCCGTCCCACAGACACCTCCAATATGATTGGGTTGAATGAGGTGGCACGCCACGTAGAAAATGGTGATGTCCAACAGATTACCGTACAGGGCGACATCATTACGCTACAACTCAAAAACGGTGATACGGATAACAACGAGAGACGCAGCCGCAAGGAGGATGGCGAAAGTCTCTTGGAGACGCTTAACGCATTGGGCGTTAGCGATGAACGGCTGGCAGAACTGCCGATTGTTGTGGAAAATACCCCCAACAATAATGCAATCTTCAGTTGGCTGATCATGCTGCTGCCCATGATCTTGATCTTTGGTTTCTTCGTCTTCATCATGCGGCAAGCTGGCTCCGGTGGGCAGAATCGCGCCATGCAATTTGGTCGCAGCCGCGCCCGCAAGCTTGACAACGCCGATCGTCCCACCATCACCTTTGCCGATGTGGCGGGTTCGGATGAAGCCAAGCAGGAATTGCAGGAAGTCGTTGAGTTCCTGAAAGAGCCGGGGAAATTTGCTGCACTCGGTGCGCGCATTCCCAAGGGTGTGCTCATGGTGGGTTCGCCAGGGACGGGCAAGACACTGCTGGCAAAGGCTGTGGCAGGAGAAGCGGGTGTGCCCTTCTTTAGTAGTTCTGGCTCTGAGTTTGTGGAGATGTTCGTGGGCGTGGGGGCAAGCCGCGTGCGCGATCTCTTTGACCAGGCCAAGAAGAATTCACCCTGCATCATCTTTGTCGATGAAATTGACGCTGTGGGCCGTCATCGCGGCGCAGGTCTGGGTGGTGGGAATGACGAGCGCGAACAAACGCTTAACCAGATTTTGGTCGAGATGGATGGCTTTGATAGCGAGACCAACATCGTCATCATTGCCGCAACCAACCGTCCGGACATTCTCGATCCGGCATTGTTACGCCCAGGTCGCTTTGACCGCAAGGTGGTTGTAGACCGCCCTGACCGCCGCGGTCGCGAGGCGATTTTGCAGGTACATGCACGGGGCAAGCCGCTTGCTCCCGATGTGGATTTGGGCGTTATCGCTGCACAGACGCCAGGCATGGTGGGGGCCGACTTGGAGAATTTGCTCAACGAGGCGGCTATCCTGGCAGCACGACGCAACAAGCGCATGATTAGCATGGACGAACTGGTAGAATCAATTGAGCGGGTGATGGCGGGACCAGCCCGGCGCAGCCGTGTCCTCACACCAGAGGATCGCAAGGTCGTTGCCTATCACGAGGCAGGTCATGCGCTGGTGATTGAGACTCTTGAGAATACCGACAACGTCGGTAAGATCACCATCGTCAGCCGTGGTCAGGCATTGGGCTATGTAATGCGCTTGCCCGAAGCCGACAATACGCTCAAGAGCCGGGCCCAGTATGAAGATGAACTAGCCGGAATGTTGGGTGGACGTGTGGCAGAGGAGATTGTCTTTGCCGAACCTTCCACCGGCGCGACAGATGACCTGGAGCGGGTAACCAAGCTGGCAAAGGCGATGGTTACACGTTTTGGGATGAGTGATACCATCGGCCCAATGCAGTTGCAACAGGCTGATAGCAATCCCTTTATGGGCATGGACTTTGGCGAACAGCGCACCTATAGCGAAGATGTAGCGCGCAAGATCGACCAAGAGGTGCGGCGCATTGTGGATACAGCCTATTCACGAGCACGTCAAATCCTCCTCTCTAACAAGGAAAAGCTCGTGCTTGTAGCCGAGACCTTGTTGGAAAAGGAAATCGTAGAGCGTCCGGAGTTCCTGCGCTTGATTGGCGAGCAGCCGCAACCCGCATAATCCGTGAGAAATGTGTGAGAGACCTTCGAGGAATCTGGGAACCCGCTGGGTGGCTTCCTCGAAGGT
>CAMPHP010000299.1 GCA_946885925.1 uncultured Litorilinea sp. | reverse complement strand
GGCGTGGGCCGAGCGGCTAAAGTGCCAACGGATTCATGCCGTAGCAGGCAAGCGCATTCCAGAATTGGCGCGCAGCGAACAGATTGATTGTGCTGTAGACAACTTAAGTGCGATGCTGCCCTATCTGGAGCAGGCGGGTGTTGTGGCAACGGTTGAAGCGCTTAACGCTTTCGACAATCCCACCTTCCTGCTTACGCATATGGCGGACATGGTCGAAATCTGCCAGCGCATCAATTCGCCCCATGTCCGCTGCCAATATGATGTTTACCACATGCAGCGAATGGAGGGGAACTTGATCCACACCATTCAAGAGAACATTGACCTGATCGGCCACGTGCAAATTGCCGATTCTCCAAACCGCCACCAGCCTGGTACTGGTGAAATTCACTTTCGCAATGTGTTGGCGGCGCTAGAGGAGGCAGGCTATGGGGGGTATGTCGGATTGGAGTACGTGCCACAAGGTTCGCTCGAAGAGTCGTTGGCCTGGCTGCCGAGAACAGAGCGTCACATAACAACGGCTTCTGTGTTGCGTGTATAACAGGCAACCATCCGGTCCATGCAATTACCCGTGCAATTAACCGTCCGTGTAGTACCACCTGATGAACTTGAAAGTGTAATCCCTCTCTTGCTACTGGCAGAGCCTTCGGAAGGAGCGCTGCGCTGGGGTCTTAGCCACCTCAGCGATACGGTTTATCGCCTTGATGCAGATGGTGAATTGGTCGGAGCCGCCTCCATGCGCTGGCAAGGCGAACCTTGCGAATTGCAGGAATTAGCCATTGCTACAGAACATCAAGGCCGCGGCTTTGGCAAATATCTCGTCCAGTGGCTGGTTGATGAAGCAAGGCGAAGGGGCCGGACAGCATTGCTTGTAGGCACGAGCAACGCCGCGATTGGCAATATCGCTTTCTATCAAAAATGTGGCTTCCGCATGGATCATGTTCGCCAGAATTATTTCCGCTACTATCGTACACCCGTCTATGAAAACGGGATCCAGGTGCGCGATCTGCTGGTCTTTCGCTACGATTTGACTGCCGCGTAGGGGCTGGCGTGCGAGGATAGGGAGATAAAACCCTTCCTCGGAGCCTCAGGCTCCGAGGAAGAATACGAGCAGTTGGTTTGTGCAGTATCAAGTTGGTTGCTTGATACGCGATAGCACCAGGATACTCAATTTACAACGTACTAAAACTCGTAATCAATCCACCAGGAGAATTCCTGACCATGACCGACGGTGCGCTCTAAGTAGGGTTCCCAGGAGAAGGTGCGCGGGTTGCCCCAAATGGGGAAGTAGTCGGGTGCATAGCTGCATGTTCCGGCAACCAGTCCCAACTTGGGATGCTTTTGGAAGACCACTAGATTATGCGTGGGTGTGTGATTGAGCGAGAGATAGTACCCCTTCTGCCACGGCCAACCCTTGCGCGCAATAAAGCCATTGTCACCTAAGCGATAGCCTTCATCCTCAATTGGCTCGACAGGGTTGTTGAACTTTACAAGTTCATCGCCTGTGGGTTGGGGATAGAAGGGATGGGGATACCAGCGCATGGGAATGGGCGATTGGCCGCGATTGGCAATACGCGTAAAGGAGCGTACCGTGCGCTCTATCAACGTCACCGTACGCTCTAATTCCACGACGTAGTTGTAATGGCGGTGGGCAGTACGCATGGTGATGCTCGTCTCTGCCTGCGCCACCTCCCACGTACAGAACTCCTTGACTTCTTTTGCTTGCAGATCACAAAGCCCAATGCCCAGCACGAGCGATAATCCATCGGTTGATGCTGGATCGCGCTGAAGCGTGGGATGGAAGGCGTCGGGGATGCCTTGCCCATCAAACCAGTTGAAATTATCGGGATAGGTTGGCCCGCTGAGCAGATCGCCCAAGCGGGTATCTGAAACCTGAAAGATATAACCGCCTGTGCAATAGCGCGGCCCAAAGCGGTCTTGGTCGGCTATTGGGTCAAGAATAGAGACTTCCAACGCAGCGTTGGCAAGAGTATACATAGAGGCTCCGTGCTGATGTTTTGGGCATGGAATAACAAATTTATTTGTTGAACAAGAGGGTGAATCGTATGCCCATTGTAGCAGTCTGCCAGTCAAAGCGAAAAAGCACGGCTCCTGCCAATCAACCTGATGAGTGACGCGTGCGTTGCTAGGTGATTGACAGATGAGGGAGACCCTACTACTATCGTGACGTTTGGGACCCTTGTCCTCAATAACAGCGTCAAGCAGTAGGACCATAGAGAGCAGTGAGAAGGATGAGAGATTGCCCATGAACCACCACGATCATGTTGAGTTATTACGCAAAGGGATTGACCAAGTGGGTGGCGTCTGGGCTGACCTGGGGGCGGGAGATGGTGCATTTACACTGGCCTTGGCTGATTTGATTGGAGGTACGGGAACGATCTACGCTGTGGATCGGGACCAGGGTGTGCTGCGGCGGTTAGCGAGCGTGATGCAAAAGGAATTCTCCCAAGTAGAACTTCATTGCGTGGTGGGCGACTTCACTCGTTCACTCGAATTGCCTCCACTGGATGGCATTGTGATGGCAAATTCACTCCATTTTACCAACAAGAAAAAAGAAAGCCTGACCCGAATTCGTGGTTATTTGAAGCCGGAGGGCAAATTGCTGCTGGTGGAGTACAATAGTGACAAAGGCAATATGTGGGTTCCGTATCCACTTAGCTATCCCACTTGGGCGCGCCTCAGCCAAGAGAGTGGCTTTCAACATACTGAGTTGTTGGCGACCTATCCAAGTCGCTTTCTGCGCGAGATCTATTCTGCGGCAAGTTGGTAAAGCACCGTACAACTGTTTCGGCAATAGACCTATCAGCCAGGATCGTATAGTCCGCTAACGCGTATACAGGTATCATCATTCAGTTTTGCAGCAGCCAAGCAACGCGATCATACGATAGGGCGTAGTGGATCAGCACCACAATCGTAAAGATCCACGCTGCTAGGGTTGCGCCCACGTCGAAAAGTCCCCAAGCAGCCCCACCGAAGAAAACAGCTTCAAAGAGCAGCCGCAGCCAACCAGGGATTGGCACAACGTCATGAGTCGGATGGTGTGGCTCGTTGGGTGGGCGGAAGCTACCCCAAAGCAGCGCGGCTACAAGTGGCAGGCCTAAGGCGAGAAGATAGCGTATTGTGCCTGTACCAGTATGCCATCCCCAATAGCCAAGGGCAACGAGAGCCACGATCTCCAACACGAAACGCACGACAAGATTTAGTGGGTTCTGGCTCATGGTTGTCGCTCTTTGATGGCAGGATCTTTGATAGCAACGGCTTACTTATCGCAACTCGCCTGTATTATATCGCCCGGTATCAACATGGCCTAGTGTAGAACAACTTGGCAGCGACGTCTACTCTCCAGCGAGCACACCGGCAAAAAGCAAGATAGCAGAGCTCATTTTGACAGCCATTTGAAAGATCTGATGCTTTACTCTTGCTATATAATGTCTATATTACATGATGCCTATATCATGCAAGGCATCATGCAAGGCATCATGTAAGGCAATGCCTCGAATCTACTAACCAAAACCTCCCACTAATCTTTCGTCCAAAACTATTACCGGATAAGCGAGCAAGAGCATGGTTGTCCACCGGACTTTGCTTTTACTTTGGATGTTACTGCGAGTACTGCTGTGGGTATCTCTGGAGAAATCGCTGTGGAAACCGCTGTGGAAATCTCTGGGGATCGTGCTGGGGGTCTTCGTTGCATGGGCAAAATGGAACACAGCCGGAAGTGCCGCGGCGGCAGATACGCCTGACTTGCTCAGCCCACGACTCCCAACTGGCTGCGCCACGCCTTGCCTCATCGGAGCGGTACATTGGGGCGATGCCTCGGTAGATGGGCAGGTGGTAGTCTTTGCTTCAAGCAGCAATATGCTCATTCCCAATGATACCAATGGCAGTGCGGATATCTTCGTTTGGCAAGCCGGGAACTTGCAAAGGGTGAGCATCGGCGTGGCAGGGGAACAAAGCGACGACGTAAGCGATGTGGCCGCAATCTCTGGTAATGGGCGCTATGTCTATTTCCGTAGCTTCGCTGACAATCTGGCTCCAGGCACAAAACGTCATTATATGAACCTTTATGTGAAAGATTTGGCGACAGGGCGATTGGCCCTCATCAGCCGTGATAGCGATGGCATGCCAGCAAACCACCCGCATAGAGACGGCACTTACGAGCAAATCGATGCTGATTTTAGCGGACGCTATGTGGTCTTTGCCAGCGGTTTTGCTGGCTTTGTAGCCGATGTCTTGGATATTAATTATGCACCAGATATCTTCTTGGCCGATCTGGACCCAGATGCCAATGAAGATTATTTTGATACGCCAGCACGCATCTATCTTCTCAGTGCTACTCCGGATAGCAACGCTATAGGCAACAGTGCTTCTTTTGCTCCCACGCTGCGCCAAGACGCAAGCGCGGTGGTCTGGTTGACGCGCGCCACAAATCTGGCCCCAGGGCTTGAAAGTAACAGTGCAACGGTAGATGTGGTATTGGCACAACTAGGCGTGCATGAGGATGGCTCTCTTGACCCGACCAGGCGCACCCTTCAGGCCATTAATCGCATGGGGGACGGTGCGACAACCGTCACCCCACAGGGAGCACACCTAGCACGCCTTGACCCTTGGCGCGACATCGTGGCCTTTGTTACTGCCGATGACATCCCAGGCACAGGTGACAACCTTGCGGGCGATGATGTTTACCTATCAATTGGCAGCCAGGGCAATGTCACCGACCGTCACCTTGTTTGGATGAGCCATACGCATGCAATGACAGCGAACGTCTCACTAGACATGGCGTGGGATCCAGTGCTGCCGCCGATCGACAGAAGCCAAGTCGCCTGGATTGCACATGATGAGCTACGGACTGTGGATGATCTTCGAATCCAGCGCAGTGCTCCCTTCTATCCTGAAGGGTGGAGCGTTATCAATTGGGTAGAAGCAGCCACACCCAGCAGTGAGCCCGTAAGCAGTAGTGGGCTGAGTGCGGATGGACGCTATGCCTTTTGGACAACTACTGAATCGTATCAGTGGGGCGAGCCGCCTACTCCAATGAACCTCTATCGCCGCCAAATTGCTCCACCGCAATCCGTACCGCTCACCATCCATGCAGTAGGCGGCACAGTTAGCCAGAAGCCTATGGGGACGCTGCTGGCAAATAGCACGTTGTACAGCACCACCACCCTGGTCGAACTGACACCTTCCCCAGCAGTGGGTTATCGTTTTCGCAATTGGATAGGGGTGGATGCACAAGTAGGGATGACAGCGACGGTGGCACTCTACAC
>CAMPHP010000298.1 GCA_946885925.1 uncultured Litorilinea sp. | reverse complement strand
AAAGCCAGCAGTGAAAGCCAGCAGTGAAAGGAAGTATAGATGTATAGCATTGATTCAAGCATTCTCTGGCAGCGCCCAATGGCCCGCATGCTCATGATGGCACTCACGCTGTGCATAGCCTTGGCGCTTCTCGGCTCTTGGTGGAGCCATGCCGAATCTCCAATGCCTCTCTCCACAATGGCGCAATTCCAATACGCTTCTGCGCGCGAGCAAGGTACGCCGGAGAATGGGCAGAGTCATCCTCACGCATTCTTAGCTGACCCGCTCGGACAAAGCCCGATGGCGAATCCGGCACTGGTTTACAGTTCCTATATGGGGGGCGACGGTGCGGATTATGGCAAGGATGTGGCGGTGGATGCAGCAGGCAACATCTATATTATCGGCCAAACTTATTCAGACACCTTATTTGACAATGAGATTGAGCGTAAGGGCTACTCCGATATTTTCGTCGCCAAGTTTGATCCTACGGGCAGCGAGTTGCTCTATTGGGTGCTCATTGGCGGCGAGGATTCCGATAGCCCATTGTCGATTGACGTGGATGCCGAGGGCAATGTCTATGGCACAGCCATCGTCTTTGACGAGACCTTCCCCACCCAAAATGCACTCTGGCCCACACCACCAGAAAGTACGAACAGTGTGCTCTTCAAACTCGATAGTAAGGGCGAGATTGTCTATAGCACCTATCTACCGCTCGATAGTTTTTATTCCAGACAAAACTTGGTGGTGGATAAGGCTGGTAATGCCTATGTGGTAGGCAGTGCATGGATAACAGAGGGTGAGACCTTCTGGCGCGGCCAGATCATACTGGTCAAACTCAGCCCTGATGGCTCTGAGCTTTTGCTCAACCAGCATTTTGGCGGCACTGGCACAGAATATGGCACGGCGATTGCGCTTGATAGCAGCGGCAATATCTACCTGGCAGGCACAACCTCACAGACCGATGACTTTCCGGTCACAGACAATGCCCACCAGCCGGTGTGTGGGGACATTCTCTATGACCCCGATACCTATTGCTTTGAAGATGGTGTAGTGATGGTGCTTAACCCGCAAGGCGAAGTGACCTATGCCAGCTATCATGGCGGTAGTTTCACCGATGACCCGCAAGCCATTGCAGCCGATGGTAAGGGCAACTTTGTCATCGCTGGCGACACAGGTTCTGGTCAATTCCCGCTGGTCAATGCCATTCAAGATAGCTGCCCGCTCGATAGTTCTACCGGCGATTGCTATTCGCCGCGTGGCTATGCCAGCGTGATCCATCTGGACGAGGAGGTAGCCACGCTTGCCTACAGCACCTATCTAGGTTCGACTGAGCGCAACAGCAACAATGCCGTTCTTGCGGCAGCAATGGATAGGGCGGGCAATGCCTACGTGACAGGCTATACCAGTGGCAAGAAGTTCCCGCTGGCAAATGCAGTACAGGATGAACTCTACGAGAGTTTCTGCTACACCTTTAGCTCTGAACGCTACTGTTTTGATGGCTTTGTCGCCAAGTTCTCGCCCAAGGGTGAATTGCTGATGGGCACCTATCTCGGTGCGGACTTTGACGAGTACCCTTATGGCTTGACGTTGGATACGAAGGGCAATATCTATCTGACAGGTACGACCGAAGGCTCGGAGTTCCCCACCACAGAGAATGCCTATGAGCCAAGCAACTTGATCAATGATGATGCCTTCCTGGTCAAGCTCGCCATGCCAGCTACAACGGCCCCGCGGATACGTCCGGCCCCTCTCAGGACGCAACAGCTTATGCTGCCTGCGTTTCTGCGATAATATGCCTAGTCACCTTCCTCGCAGCCGGGAACCCTCTGGGTGGCTTCAAGGAAGGTGTTCACCCACCATCGTTACTGCAGAAAATGCAGAAAGCTGATTTTCCAGAGTAATTAGCCTCCGGCTCCCCTAGACCACCATCGTACGGCGCGTATGGGCGCGGCCAATCTGCGCGGTGTCCTCACGATGACCAGCGATCACCCGCGCGCCAGCATCAACTTTCTCGCGAATATCTTCTGGCCCCGCGGTCTCCAAAAAGGCAATGCCATGCGCCAAGCAAGCCGCGCGTACCCGCTGTCGTACCTCTTCCATCTCTGGCGGGAAGGGGCGGGGGACATGAAAATAGCCCAGCGACAGACTTAGATCGCCCGGCCCCATTTCGGCAAAGCCAAGACCAGGCACGCTTAGAATTTCCTCAATATGAGGGATAGCCGCAGCGGATTCAATCTTTACCCCTAGCAGCAGTTCCCCTTCAGGATTAAGCGGCCACGGTTCAGCCAGACGCAAATAGGTATCGCGGTCTACGCCCCAAATGGGTGCCGCAGAAGGCTCCGAGCCGACACCACGGCTACCTTGACCTAACCCCTCGCCCACGCCAATACGGTTGATCGGATACCGGCACGCCTCCACAAAGGCACGTACAGCATCAGCAGATTCAGCTTGGCAGAGCAGGATGCCATGCACCCCACGCGCCAAAATTTGGCGAAACTGCCATGCGTTAAAGCGCACGATTTCGCCCGAAACACCTTCTACGGGCGCTTCAACGATGACCGTAGGTGTGCGGTGACCGCTGCGCGTCGGCCCACCATCCACCAGCCCGCGCATATACGCATCCAGCCCTGTCATGTCGAACGCGCCATGCTCCATGCCCACGTTAATATAGTCAGCCCACGTCCCTGCATCCTCTATGCCTTGCTCATAGGTGAGGACATGGCCTGTATGCCCGCCGGTGTAGTAAATGGGCTGGTCTTGTGCTAACAGTTCAATGGCGCGGTTAATACGTGGAGACATTGAGAAGCACTCCCTAATTTGGTGTGTGGAGACGGCTAAAGGGTAATGGTTGCAAAGTACGTGATGGTAGATGAAAATCTGCCACATGATCGAAGAAACTGCCAAGTACTCGTGTCGATCATGCGGCAGTGAAGCTATTATACGCAATGGACACAGTAAATGCGGGAGTCTGCTTTACTCGTAAAACTCTGGCGCTTTTTTGAGTGTTTCCCACTGCTCCTTGTCATGACCGAAAATCACCAGCCCGATATGCTCTCGTTCGACTAGATCAAGCAGTTTAATCGTGCTGGCGCGGATCGCTTCGGCATCCGGGTTGCTAGGGTCGTCCTGCTCGTCACGGGTAAAGCCCTCGCCGAAGGGTACAGCGTCAATCGTCAATAAAATCGCCCCCGTTTTGGGCAGCCGCACCAGCACCGATTGATGTCCCGGCACATGCCCGCTCGTCTCAATCAGTTCCAGCCCCGGCAGCAGTTCCGTGTCCCCGTCCACCAGCCGAATGCGCTCCATTGGCTGATCCCATTGGGGTCGAGTGGCAGCAAAACGTGGGTTGCTCGCCGCATCCAAATGATGCACACGCTGAACAATATATTGCGCCTTCGTGAATGCCGCGTGTCTTCCGGCATGGTCGAGATCATAATGTGTCGAAATGACTATATCAATATCGTCCGGTTTTAAGCCAATGCTCGCCAACTGCTCGATAACGTCCTGCCCATTCTCGAACTCCGATTCTTCTTCAGGAATAATCTCCGGTAGACCACTGTCAATCAGAATATTCTTGCCGTCACCCGTTTGCACCAGAGAGCACACAATCGGAATCTCATAAAGCGGCATAAACCCAACTTGCATCAGATATAAACGCTGCGGAGCAGTTTGACTCATAATCATTTTCCCTAAAACTAGACCAAATGTTCTATTATAATTTCATCACTTACCGTGTCACCATCACCGGCTAAAGACTCACGGCGACAATGGGGCGCAATGGTGAGTTCGTTCTATATTAAAGCAATGAGTGAATCAAGGAAATTTCAGTTTCCTTGATTCACTCCATTTTAGCACTGCGTTGTTGCGTTTCGCGGTAATTAAAATCGGTTCATGCGAAGCTGCGACTTGATCCAATAGAGCAAACAACTTTGCGCGTGCTGCGATAGCTGTAAGTGTAGGCCCCACAGGTTTCTCTCCATCTATAGTCAATATCTATAGTCAATGTTCGCATAAGCTAGGGTGCGTGACCCTCACACTTTTGTCAACGGTGAATCCTGCCAGCATACAGACCAATTCTTCCACTAGACCCCAGCCAGATTTCCGTTCTGCCGCGACTCAAGTATGATCAGAGTATCCCAACAGTACAAACCTTTAATCTAGCTTCAGTACAAATTGTACCTACGAAGGAAGTAACCATGAATCGACCACCGGAGACCTTTGTGCAGGTGCAGGAAGAGCGTCTCCTGGCCTTTGCCATCGCCTGTTTTGAGCGCGCGGGTTTGGACAACAATCACGCCGCCACCATCAGCCGCTTGCTGGTCAACTCCGATCTGCGTGGGGTACGCAGCCACGGCACGCGCACCGTCAACCACTACTGCAAAGCCTTTGAAGAGGGCAAACTCAACAACAAGCCCGACATTCGCCAAGTGCATGAGACGCCCACGGCAGTCGTCATTGATGGCGATGGCACGCTGGGCTACCTGCCCATGGTGATGGCGACCAAGGGGGCCATTGCCAAAGCCAAGCAAGTGGGAATTGGCATGGGGCTGGTACGCCACATTGGTCACTATGGCTCGGCGGGTCACTATGCGCGCATGTGCATGGAAGAGGGCTGCATCGGCTTCTCCGTACAGGGCCATCGCGACCAAGGGCGCTATGGCAACGATGGGGGTGGCCCCAATCCAAATGCCCATCTCGGTTACTTTGGCAACCCGCCCATCTGCTTTGCCATTCCGGGTGAAGAAGAGCCGGATGTCGTGTTGGATGCAGCGACCTGTATTTTGGCCGACTACCAGCGTGGCCCCGAATACGAAGAACTCTTCTCCAAGATCCCTGCAGCATTCTTCAAGAGCATTGGCTATGGTGCGGTCGCGGGGCTGCTGGGTGGTGGCTTGACTGGCTTTACGCTCTCGGATGAGATTCGCACCAAGTATCCTCCTGCACGGCAGGGTGGCATGATTCTGGCAATTGACATTGGCTCCGTCGTGCCAGAGGATGTCTTCCGTGCCGAAACCGACCGCATGGCACGCGATGTCCGCGAGACCTATACACCCATGCCAGGAACGGATCGGGCACTTCTGCCAGGGGCGATTGAAGAAGAACGCTTTGCCCTCCATCGCGCCCAGGGCATTCGTTATGGCGAGATGGAACAGACCGCAGCACGCGCGGCAAGCGAACGCCTCGGCGTTCCCCTACCCTGGGACGAATAGACCCTATCTAACCCAAGTTGCTATTCTGTCATTCCGACCGGGGGGAGGAATCCCCTCCGGTCGGAATGACAGCCTCTTACTTTTTGGTTAGTGGGCCAC
>CAMPHP010000297.1 GCA_946885925.1 uncultured Litorilinea sp. | reverse complement strand
CTGGTTGGTGCGGCGCATTAATCCAGAAAATTCGCTCTTCTAAGTGTTGTTTAGTAGATTGATGTATGACGGCTAAATACGCCCTGTCATTCCTCGTCGCAGACTCCTCGAAATCCCCAGTGGACAGGAGGGGACTTCTCGCTGCGCTCGAAGTGACAACCATATTTTGTTTTCATAATTTTGTTTTCATAGAGCAAGCTCCTTAAGATGAGAGTTGTTAAGAGGGGAAGCAAACGAGTATGGCATTCGTGACAGCACCTCCATCGACGCGCTCACAGCGGGCAGGTCAGAGGCTGCGCCCTCAATGGGGGCAACTCTGGGTGCATTTGATCCTCATTGTGATTGGCATCCTCTGTGTCGTGCCCATGTTGCTGATCGTTTCTATCTCGCTCTCGGATGAGCGCGCACTAGCGCTCGAAGGCCCTAGCCTGCTGCCCGTGGGATTCTCCACCTTTGCCTATGACTATATCTTGCGCGAGCCTGCTCAGATTCTACGCGCCTACGCCGTGACTGCTGTGGTGACAAGCATTGGCACTATCGGCGGGCTCATCCTCTGCTCGTTGCTAGCCTATCCACTTTCGCGCCAAGACTATAAACTACGCGGTCCCCTCTCCTTTTATGTCTTTTTTACGCTGCTATTTAGCGGCGGGATGGTTCCCTTCTATATCTTAATGACGCGCTATTTAGGGCTAAAGGATAATCTGCTGGCGCTGATTTTGCCCTATATGGTGACGGCTTGGTATGTACTGATTTTGCGGACATCGTTTGCTCAACTCCCTGTTGAGCTACTGGATGCTGCGCGGATTGATGGAGCAGGCGAGTGGCGTATCTTCTTTCAGATTGTGCTGCCACTCTCCAAGCCTGTGTTGGCAACGGTGGGGCTTTTCTTTATCTTGCGCTACTGGAATGATTGGTTCTTGGCGTTGCTTTTTATGAATAAGCCCGATTTTTACCCGCTGCAATACTTGCTCTATGTCTTGATGGCAAACATCAATTTCATGGCGTCCAATCCGCAGACCACAGGGATGCCCATTCCAACGCAATCGGCGCGTATGGCAATGGCAGTCTTGGCTTTTGGCCCGGCGTTGTTCGCCTTTCTGTTGGTGCAAAAGTATTTCGTGCGTGGCATCACCATCGGCGGGCTGAAGGGATAGTGCAAAAAGCGCCCATCTCAAACGCTTGCCGTGGTTTGTAGTCCAAAGAAGTGCTCCCCAATTTGTTGTGATTCGTACATTTTACCTGAGGAGGTAGATCATATGTGGTTAAAACGGCAAAACTGGCTGGTACTAGGAAACCTGCTGCTGTTGGTGGCGTTGGTTGCCGGGTGTGGTGCACCAGCGGTAACACCAGCGGCAGACGCGGGTGGCAGCAATGAGAGTGCTGCCGCACCAGCCGAGAGCAGTAGTGGCGAGTTGGTGGAGATCACGTACAGCTATGGGGGCAGCGGCATCCCGCGTGACCTGCAACAAGTACAGGATGCGCTCAATGAGATTCTAAATGAGGAGATTGGCGTCAATCTGATCTTGCAACCAATTGACTATGCTGCCTTTAATGACCGTATGCAGCTACAGTTGGCGGCTGGCGAACCCTGTGACATTATCTTTACTGCGCCGTGGACGAACAGCTATACCAACAATGTCGCCAATGGCAGTTTGTTGGAGTTGGATGATCTGCTAAAAGAAGAAGCACCAGGGCTGTGGGCGAGTATGCCGGAAACGACCTGGGATGCCGCACGCATCAATGGCAAAATCTATGGCGTGATCAACCAGCAGATCTTCCCAAAGCCTTGGGGCGTGCATGTGCGTACAGATTTGCTGGAGAAGTATGACTTTAGCCTGGATACGGTCACCAAGTGGGAAGATATGGAGCCATTCTTGGAGGCGGTACGTGACGGTGAGGGAATTACACCCGTCTATGCCGATGACACCGGTGGTTCTAGCCTTTTCCGTCCGCAATACTATGGCTATGATCCGTTGGATGATGGCATCGGCTTTATTGGCATCAAAGCAGACGATGAGGCACTGACTGTGGTCAATCTGATTGAAACGCCTGAGTATATCGAGGCTGCCAATCTTTCAAAGAAATGGGTAGATGCCGGATACTTCCCCAGCACGCTCACATCTGCGGACGAGGCACGCGCTGCCTTCCGCGCAGGCCTCTTTGCCATGGGCTATCATGTAGAAAAGCCCGGCAACGATGTCGAGATGCAGGCAGCGGTTGGCTGGGAATTCGAGAGCAAGAACCTAACCGACCCTTTGATTCTCGACACTGCCGGTGCAACGGCGACGCTTAATGCTATTTGCGCCACTTCAGAACATCCAGTGGAAGCTATGCGCGTGTTGGAGAAGCTGAATACTGATCCCGTAGTCTACAACCTATTGGCACGCGGTATCGAGGGTGTGCATTGGGTCTGGGCCGATGAAGAACGCAAGATTATTACCTACCCGGAAGGGGTGGATACGAATACGAGCGGCTATGCCCCCAATACTGATTGGATGTTTGGCAATCAGTTTAATGCCTATTATCGCGACGAGGCCCAGGTCGGTGCCTGGGAAGCAACTAAGCAGATGAATGATGAGGCGTACCCCTCACAGGCATTGGGCTTTGTGATTGACCGTACGCCAATTCAAACTGAGGTTGCCCAGACTACAGCCGTACTCGAAGAGTTAGGCCGCCCGATTGCTTGGGGTTGGGTTGCATATGATGAGGCTGCACCGGAGTTGTTGGAACGACTCAATGAAGCTGGTGCCCAAACCATTATTGACGAAGTACAGCGCCAATTGAACGACTGGAAGGCTGCCCAAGGCCAGTAGATTGCTTGACCGATTGTAAAAAGGCCGGGGGACCAACAGGTTCCCCGGCTTCATGTTGTGCCGGAAAGTCTCTCTACAATAATGTCTGAATAAATAATGTTTGAATAAGTAACACAGAACTGATTGGAAGAACAGGCTATGCAAACAATATGTGCCTCTATCCCATGCCAAATGCCGCCAACGTGGGCGGTGCTGGAACGTAAATTGATGGAGGTGATGGATCAGTCGGTCTATCCTTTCTTGGAAAAGTATACCCGTCCCGATGGCACGCTGATTTGGAATGAGAAGTGGTATAAGTCGCGCGATGGAGCCGACGATTTTTATGAAAGCTCTTTTAACTGGCCCCTGTTCTATCTACTAGGGGGTGGCGACCATCTGCTGGCATTGGGGCAACGCCAGTGGGATGCTATTACGCGCCAACTGACCGAGTTTGGGCTGGTGCATAAGGAGTACGAGTTTGGCTATGATCAGTTTCACCAAGCCGAAAGCTACATCTATTTCTATTTTCTCTGTCTTGCCGACCCGACAAACCCGACGAATTTAGAGCGGGCGCGCCGATTTGCGGGGTTCTATCTCAACGAAGACCCCGACGCACCCAACTACGACGCCGAGCACAATATTATCCGTGCCGCGCACAACGGCAGTGGAGGGCCGCGCTGGGGATTTAACGATGGTGAGCCTTCCTATGGCTGGAGCGCGGGGATGCGTGTCTATGGCTTGCCCTATGCGGATGTCGAAGGGATTTCCCATTACGACGACCTAAAGGATGTGGCGAAGGCGCGGCGCATGGGTGAAGTGATGCATGAGCGCATGGGCAAGGGGGATGTTGCGACCAATCTGCTGGTGACGAGCCTCTTTGCCAACGCTTATATGATGACCAAAGACCCCAAGTATCGCGAGTGGATGATCACCTATGTGGATGGTTGGATGGCGCGTGCCGAGGCCAACGGCGGCTTGCTGCCCGACAATGTGGGACTTAATGGTCAGGTGGGCGAGAGAATGGGTGGCAAGTGGTATGGGGGACTGTATGGCTGGACATGGCCCCACGGCTTCTATAATATCGGCATGGCTGCGACGGTTGCGGGAACGACTACCTATTTGCTGACGCGCGACCCAAAATATCTAGACCTGCCACGCACCCAATATGACACAATTGCTGCGCTGGGCGAACGGCGTGACACACGCCAATTAGAGATGAGCCTGCGCCACCACTGGATCGGCGCGCTGGCGGACGAGGAAGTGGCCGAGCTAGATCCGGTCACATGGGTTGCGCCTTACCGCTATGGCGATGAAGGATGGTTTGATTACCAACCTCTCTCGCCTATCTATCCCACGGCGATCTGGAATGTCTCGCTGGATCAGGCAGATTGGGAGCGCATTGAGGCAATTCGTGCCCAGGAGCCGATTGATTGGCGTTCTGTCGGTGTCTTCCGCACCAAAGAAGAGAGCGGTCACGAACGTCCGTGGCTGCGCTATCTGGCTGGCGACAATCCAGATTACCCCACGCAGATTTTGCAGGCGGCCTATGGTACGGTCTGCCGTCGCTTGGCATTGATTGAGGCGGATGAAGCCGACCTGACCCAAGTCAATATTCATCACTGGCAGGAACTCAATCCTGTTGTAACCGAGGCATTGGTGCAGTTGACGCTGGGCGCGCCGCAGATCATCTACAACGGCGGGCTGTTGTTTAGCCATGTGCGCTATTTTGACCCCGACCGCCAGCGCCCTGGGCTGCCACTCGATGTGGCGGCATTGGTCGAGTCGGTGGAAGCCGAGCGTGTGGTGGTGACACTGGTCAATCTTAGTCCCTTTGCCATGCGCCGCTTGATCATCCAAGCAGGTGGTTTTGGTGAGCATCGTTTTACGACGGCTGCCTATGAGGAGCGCACCAGCGATTATCCCGGCTCGCAGAAGCGCTATGCTGCACCTCAACTGGCGACTGCACCCACCACAGTTGCGGTGGATGCTTCAACTGTGCAAGTTGAGTTGCCCCCAGCCATGATGATTCGCCTGGAACTAGGCATGAAACGTTTTGTCAACGATCCTTCCTATGCGCTGCCCTGGGACCAATCTGGAAAGTAACACAATGATCGACACGCATCTGCACTTTTGGGATTTAGATACCTATCAGCATCAGGGTTGGCTCGACGGCAAGCCTGTTTTGCAACGGAGCTTTCTGCCACCTGACCTGAAGCCTGAGTTTGATGCTTGTGGTGTGGCAAGTGGCGTGATTATCGAAGCGGGCAAAGATGACCATGCGCTGAATCTCTGGTGGCTCTCTTTGGCTGAACAATATGAGTATATCGGCGCGGCTGTGTTGGGTTGTTCGTTAGAGCATCCCAACCTGGCGCGCTGGCTGGACGAGTATAGTCAGAACGCCTACTTTGCCGGGTTGCGCGCCAATCCGGCGGGTGAACCAGCAGGCTGGCATACGAATGCTGCCACGCAGGCGGGATTGGCAGAGTTGGCTCTACGTG
>CAMPHP010000296.1 GCA_946885925.1 uncultured Litorilinea sp. | reverse complement strand
GAGCAGCTTAAAGCCTTCCATTGCTTGTTCATCGGTGCAATAGGTGTATTCGGCGCGGCCGAGGTCACGCAAGAAGGCATGTTCGGGACCAACGCTGGCATAGTCAAGACCGGCACTAATGCTATGGGTTTCGGCAATCTGCCCATCGTAATCTTGGAGGACAAAGCTCTTGGTTCCTTGCAGGATGCCGAGCCGCCCCTTCTCCGGGTCGGCAAAGCGGGCGGCATGTTTGCCGCTTTCGATGCTATGTCCACCGGCTTCTACGCCGATCAAGTGCACATCTTCATATTCCAAGAAAGGATGGAAGATGCCGATGGCGTTGCTGCCGCCGCCGACACAGGCGACGATTGCATTGGGCAAACGTTTGGGGCCATCCTCGCCCTCGAGCATTTGGGCAAGCGCCTCGCGGCCAATAATGCTTTGGAAGTCGCGCACCATCGCCGGGTAGGGGTGAGGGCCTAAAACGCTGCCGAGCAGATAGTGGGTGGTGCGGACATTTGTCACCCAATCGCGAATAGCTTCGTTGATCGCATCCTTGAGCGTTTTGCTGCCACTTTCCACGCCGCGCACATCCGTACCCAAGAGGCGCATGCGGAAGACATTGGGCTGTTGGCGTGCCATGTCCACTGTACCCATGTAGACGACACATTCAAGGCCAAGCAGCGCGGCAACCGTGGCGGTGGCAACACCATGTTGACCGGCCCCGGTTTCAGCAACAAGGCGCGTCTTGCCCAACTTGCGCTTTACCAGGAGAGCTTGGCCGAGGGCATTATTGATTTTGTGCGCGCCCGTGTGGGAGAGATCCTCGCGCTTGAGGTAAATCTGGGCACCACCCAGATGTTCGCTCAGGCGGCGGGCATAGGTAATGGGCGTCTCGCGCCCGACGAATGTGCGCTGAAGATAGGCCAACTCCTTCATAAAGTCGCTATCGTTGACAGCTTTTAGGTAGACTTCCTCTAACTCTTCCAGGGCTGGCATGAGGGTTTCAGGAACGAATTTGCCACCATAGGGGCCGAAGTGACCATTTTCATCGGGATAGGCTCGATAGTTGATCGACGCGGGTTTGGGTGTGGTGACTGTGGGTGTAGCCAAGAGTCTTCTCCTTTACGAAATACTGCTAATCCACTTTACTGCCAATCCACCATTAGCAGGACATAGCGAAACAGTGTTCAGCCGGCATAGTTTGTAACGAAACATTGTGGTGCACATTGCTTTGCGACTTGTCTGACCTGATTAGATGCCGATGGCCTGACGCATGAGATCCACAGGAGGTGTCACGCCAGTCCAGCGCTCGAAAGCGATGGCTCCCTGCCAGACCAACATGCCAATGCCGCCGATGGCCCGTGCCCCATCGCGCTCGGCCTGGGCGAGAAGTCGCGTCTGGCGCGGATTATAGACTAAATCATAGACAGCTTGATCCGGGCGAAAGGGCAGCTCTGGCAACCAGGGCAACCCATCCACATTGGGTGTCATGCCGAGCGATGTGCAATTAATGATTAGGTCAGTGTTCTGTGCGACATTGGGCAGATCATCGAGTAGGGCACAGGCATCAAGCGGGCAATTTGGCAGACGCTCCTGCAATGTAACGGTTAATTCTGCTGCACGATCAGGCGTACGGTTGGCAATGGTAATGGAGCAGGCACCGGCTACCGCTAATCCATAGACGGCGGCGCGCGCCGAACCACCGGCTCCTAAGACCAAGACTCGTTTGCCTTGTGGCTCAACGCCATGGTCGCGCAAGTCGGCAATGAAGCCGGGAGCATCGGTGTTGTCACCTAGTAGACGTCCGTCGGGCTGGACGATAATCGTATTGACCGCGCCGATGGCTAGGGCCGCTCCGCTTAGCTCATCAAGAAAGGGGATAACGGCTTGCTTATGAGGAACCGTGACGTTGGCTCCCTTCATTCCCAGCGCACGCAATCCATAGACTGCTTCGCCAATGCGTGTCGCGGGGTCAGTGGGTACAGGTAGCGGAATATAGCGCCAGTCTAGCCCCAGCGCAGCAAAAGCGGCGTTGTGCATCAGAGGGCTGACGCTGTGGCCTGTGGGCCAGCCGATTAGGCCAACCATGGTCGTTTTGCCGGTGATCGGTGTGCTCGCCATGCTTGAAGTTCCCATCTTGCCTAGACATGCAGTGCTTCGCTGGGCGCACCCTGGATTTCGAGATCCGCGCCCAAGGCCTGGAGCGTGGATTCAAAACCAGGGAAGCTGTCAGCGGTGACGTCGGCCCCATAGACCGTTGTCGGGCCGTGTGCTGCCAGTGCTGCAACGGCGGTTGCCATTGCCAAACGATGATCGCCCTGGCTCTCCACTGGCCCACCTATCAATCGAGTTGGGCCTTCAACGATAAAACCATCGGGTGTTGGTTCGATGTTGACACCCAACTTGCGTAATTCGGTGACTGTGGAGGCAATGCGATCGGTCTCCTTGACACGGAGTTCGCCAGCATCCTTGACCACAGTACGCCCGTGAGCCTGGGATGCTGCAACCGCCAGAACGGGCAATTCATCAATCATGGTGACGATCTGTTCGCCGTCAAAGGTGGAGCCGCGCAGTTCTGCGTATTGAATCTCTAGATCTGCGACTGGTTCACCGGATTGATCGCGCTGGTTGCGGTATTCAATCTGTGCGCCCATTTCGACAAGGGCATCAACGATCCCTGTACGCGTGGGGTTGACGCCCACGCCGGAGATGGTCAGGCGGCTGCCCGGAACGATGGCTGCGGCGACGAGCAAGAAGGCCGCCGAGGAAATATCTCCCGGCACGTCAATATCCAGCGGGCTGAGTTCACGATCCGGGCGTTCGCTGTGGATGGTGTTGCCGTAGACCGAGATGGGGGCTCCCATTGCGCCCAACATGCGTTCGGTGTGATCGCGCGCGGGGCCAGGTTGGCGAATCACGGTCAGGCCTTGCGCATACATCGCCGCTAACAAGAGGCAACTCTTGACCTGGGCACTGGCGACGGGCATCGTGTAATCCATGCCGCGCAGGGTGGTGCCGCCGATTCCGAGTGGCGCATAGTTGCCTTCTTGGCGACCGACAATCACCGCGCCCATCTGGCGCAACGGTTTGACGGTGCGTGCCATCGGGCGGCGGCGGATCTGGGGTGTGCCTGTGAGGAAACTTGTAAATTTCTGGCCCGCCAGCAAGCCAGTCATCAAGCGAATGGTCGTGCCAGAGTTGCCACAGTTTAGGAATTCCGCTGGCTCAAGGAGTCCATCTAGGCCACGACCATGGATCACTAACTCGGTGGGTGAGCTTTCTTCGACGCGGACACCTAAGCCGCGCATGACATCAATGGTGGCGCGACAATCACCGCCATCAAGGAAATTACGCACGGTGCTAACGCCATTGGCTATTGCAGAGAACATGACTGCGCGGTGGCTGATTGATTTGTCTCCCGGCACACGACAGTTGCCGGTAAGGCGATTCCCGCCTGTTATGTAGAGATGGGTCATGAGATTGCACTTTCACCTCGTAAGATTAATTCGCAAGCTAAATGATGCGAACGAGTTATGATCGATTTGGTTTCCACTGAGCACGTATGGCCTGCGAGCTTGCTAATTTAGTAGCAAGGGCGGCTTCATCGTGGTCTTCCAATAAATCACGTAAATTATTCAACTGCCCGATGTAATTCTCCAATTGTGCCAGGACAGCGGGCTGATTGGTCATCAAAATATCGAGAAACATGCGGGTATCGCTGGCAGCAACGCGGCTGGTATCTCGAAAGCCACCTGCGGCCAATTGCCATACGGCTGGATCTTCCTCGCCCATCTCCTTCGTCGTATGGACAAGAGCACTCGCCGCTAAGAAGGGCAGGTGGCTAATGGCGGCGACGAGACGGTCGTGTCGTTCCGGCGTTAGCACCACTGGCCGCGCGCCGACTGCTTCGACCAGTTCCGTTGCCAATGCCACTGTGTCTGGCGTGGTGCGTGGCAAGGGTGACAGCACCCAGGTTGCATTACGGTAAAGATTTGGCTCGGCTGCTTCAAAGCCAGCAGTCTCTTTTCCTGTCATCGGATGGCCGCCGATGGGCTGAACGTGTGCCGGTAGCAAATCCAAGGCAGCACAGACTTCGCCTTTGGTGCTACCCATGTCCATCACGATTGTACCCGGCCAGAGCGTCGGTGCAATCTCGTTGAGTTGGTCAACGATGGTGCGAACAGGTGTTGCGAGAATGACAATGTCCGCACCCATTACACCCGTATGTACATCGTTGGTCGCCAGATCCACTGCCCTCGCAAAAAAGGCATCGAGGACTGTGGAAGTACGACGTGCAACGCCGCGTACTTCGCGGCATAGGTTGTTCTGCATCAGATCCATCGCCAGACTAGCGCCCATGAGGCCCAGTCCGACGATGGCAACTCGACAATCAGTGAGGCGTTTCCTCATGCAACTCTCCCCAGCGGCATCAAGTTGCCGGGGTGAATATGGCAGCGTGATAACCGCCGGGTTAGAGTGATCGACCTACGGCTTCCGCCACTGGGCGAAGTTCGTTCATCATGTTGGCAAAGCGATCCAAGGTCAAGCTTTGGGCACCATCGCTCCAGGCTTGGGCGGGGTTTGGGTGCACCTCGACCATGATGGAATCCGCACCCGCGGCGACTGCGGCTTTGGCAATGGGCGTAACCAGATTCCACTTGCCGGTGCCATGGGCTGGGTCAGCGACTACAGGCAAATGGGTCAATTCCTTGAGTACGGGAATGGCGTTGACATCGAAAGTAAAGCGGGTGGATGTCTCGAAGGTACGGATACCCCGTTCGCCAACCATTACCTGCATGTTGCCACCGGCCAAAATATACTCAGCACTCATCAGCAATTCTTGGATGGTACTGCTCATGCCGCGCTTAAGAAAGACCGGCTTATTCTGTTTGCCAAGCGCCTTGAGCAATGAGTAGTTCTGGGTATTGCGCGCGCCTACTTGCAGAATGTCAGAGTAGTCGCTGATCAGTTCGATTTCGTCGGCACTCATGACCTCGGTGATAACAGGTAGGCCAGTCTGCTCACGCGCTTCGGCTAGGTAGCGCAGCCCTTCCTCGCCCATGCCCTGAAAGCTATAGGGGCTGCTGCGGGGTTTGAAGGCTCCGCCGCGCAGGATTGAGCCCCCTGCCTCTTTGACTGCGTGCGCGGTCTCCAAAATCATCTCGCGGCTTTCGACACTGCATGGGCCAGCCATCACGACGACCTTTTGCCCACCAATTTCCACCCCGTTGACATTGATGACGCTATTACCCTGTGTGAAGTCACGGCTGGCCACCTTGAAGGGTTGCATGACGCGCATCGCCTTTTCTACTC
>CAMPHP010000295.1 GCA_946885925.1 uncultured Litorilinea sp. | reverse complement strand
CTGACTTCGATCCACTCCTTTTCACTCTTGCCAGGCGGTAGGATTTGCACACTGCGCCGGTATCCTTCGCCGGTGCTTTCGGCCTGTTTGGCTGCCACCACAAAACGCAATTCGGTTGTGGTTTTATCGACATAGACAGACTGTACATAGTTATTGATGTTACAGCCATTCGGCGTCAGATCGAGCGAATAGGAGGCGTGGAAGGCACGCGAGGCATCCTGGGCAACGGTGTCAAAGTAATCATAGACATCAGCTAGGCCCAATTGACCTGGTGGAACGGCGGCAGCATTGATGCTGGCTACGCTAGCCCCCGCGCTATCTGTAGGCACTGGGCGATAGACGCCACCCGTGTCAGCGGCAATCTGCACCAGTAAGTTGCCAGGGGCCTCGGGGCCAAAGCCGATGGTGTTGATAACCCCACCAGAGTCGATCAATTCTGTACGGACATCGGCATAGAGCGGCTTGGCATTTTCCTCGCCGTCACTGAGTAGGAAGATGTGCTTGGGGTTCTCGTTACCTGGTGCCGCAAGCAACTTGTTTTTGCCGTCCTGCAACGCTGCACCGATGGGTGTCCACTCGCGTGGGGTGGCAAGGTCAATACCCGCTTTGGTATCTGCAATATCACCAGCCGCGGGGGTAGCTACCGTGCGACGGGGTAGAAGTTCACGCAGATCAAGGGCGCACTCCTGCGAACCTGTTGGCGCACCGCATCCGGCGGGCACATCCTTGGCGGAGAAATCTGTTACCAGGATGCGATCGCCGGGGCGGAGGATGTCAGCGATTACATAACCCGCGCGCTTGGCAATGTCGATGCGTTTGCCTTCGCCAACTGTATCTTCGACATCCATTGAGCCGCTGGCATCAATGACCATGGCAATGTCGCTGTTACCAGGGTCCACGTAGAGGAGGGCGTTTAGCTCAGTGTCGCAGATTGAGCCATCGAGACAGACCTGTAGGTCAACAAAGGTTGTGCCTGCGGGTTGGGCCGGGGGGAGAAGCACTGCCCAATATTCGTCACCTACAGCTTGGAAAGTACCAGGGACAATGGTAACGGCTGCGCCTTCGGCATTGAAAGTAAAGTTGCTTTCGAGTAGGCCGCGCACGCCAGCACCATCACTTGTGACCTCCCAACGAGAGAGGAATGCGATTGGGCTGTCAGGTGCGCCGACCATTGCGGCGTTGACTTGGCGTGGCTCTAGTAAGTTAATCGCTGGGGTGACACACGTGGCAGTCACTGTGTAGCCGTAATTGCTTCCAAAACTATTAACTGCTGTGACGAGCCGGTTGTGGACACCAGTGGCGGCAAAGGTGCGGGTATAGTCTTCGTCAATATCTGCCGAACGCAGGACGCTGGTAGGGGCAGTGGTCTTAGCTGCCATGAAGTTGATACCCAAGAGCGCACCACTGTCGCCATCAACATCCATTTGGAGATAGGGGCAACCTGCGCCGGGTGTGAACTGGTAGTAGCGCGCGGCATAGTCATCGGGCGTAGTATCGGCAAAGCTTTGGCTGCCTGTATTGATGGTGATGTCCTGGGTCAGGGTGGGCTGGTCAAATGCGCCGCTGTCGTCATCGAAATAGGTTAGCACGGCTTGCGTAAGGGCATCTGCCCAATCTTTTGCCCAGTTAGCCGCGAAGAAGTCGAGGAAAAAGTGGTTGAGGCTGCGCCCTGCGTCATCCAAGCTAGGGATTAGCGTGTCGAGCACGTAAAGATCGTCCTGGGCATCGCAGGCTGCATAGTGGGAGTATAGCGCGTCAATGCGGTGCCACGGGTCGGTCGGGGAACCGACATTGCCGAGTTGCTCGATAAAGAACTTCCTCAAGCCGTTCCCGTAGGATTTATCAAACAAGGAGGTAAGATTGTTATACCCAATCCCACTGTAGCCACTTGCATCCAACACAGTATCTACACTATCGGCACCGAGATCGGCATAACCTTCGACAAACTCGCTGTTGTCGGGATAGTTGGGCTGCCAACTGCCATAGCAACCCTCGTTGTATGAGTATTGTAGATAATGTTGGGCTTCGTGGTAGACGGTCCATTGACCACCGCCACCACGGACATCGGGTGAGTCAATGCCGATCCAGCAATTGCCTGAACTAGCCCAATAGGCAATGCCCGACCAACCTATGCCATCCTCCATTTGTACATTCACATTGTTACTACAACCGGTATCATAGAGGTGGTGTCCCGAGTCCGTGTGAAAGCGTCGCCACGCTTCCTCAAACCATTCAGCGACCTGCTGCGCCTGGGCGTCCGTGTCGATCCAGTGTTGAAGCGTAACATCTGACCCATCGACTTCACGGGTAGCATCTACAGGATTTTTGGTGTACCAGACGGTAATGGATTTTGTATCTGGCCCAATGACGAATGAGCGTACAAGACACTCATCGAGCAAGATGCCATCAATCGTTGGACCGCCTGCACAATTTTCGGTAGCACTTGCTGGCCCCAAAGCAACCGGATTAATATCAGCCATTAGGGTCGGGTCTGCATGTCCAAAAGCACTGTGGGCGCTGGCAACGCCGGCAAATGCTGTGAGTGCCACAAGAGCAAACAACACAACAATCGAAAAGCGATACAGTGATCTCATCATGTTCCTTTTCGTTGATGATGTGTGGGCACAATGTGCCTACTAGGGGATAGAAAGTACTAGATTGTTGACTACGGGATTAACACGCTGTAGGAACAATGAGGAGCGACAAGGCAATGCCTCCAGTTGTCCTCGCTGCTTACATTATCGTAAGATATTGGCGGTGTCAAGAGGTTTGGGGAAATTGGAGAAAGTTGCTGCACTTTTTTGGATCGCCGCATCGCGCGCAATGTTTACGTTGGAAGTCGAACTACTATGCCTCTATTCTGGCAGGGTAACGATTGACAAAGTGCGCCAATGCCATTAGAGTGAAAAGCCACGAGCCTCTCCCAAACAATCAGATTCCACGTTGTCATCAACCGGCATTTTGGCTGTTTTTCTGTACCAATCTATCTATACCTAAGCCTTGGGATTATAAATCCTGCAATACTCAAGCAGTATTCAATCTAGGCAGTATTCATGCTTTGTCATTTCAATAACAATTACATCAAGTACATAACGATACGGGGTGCTCTATATGGAACCTGAACTGATCGCTAATTACGAATGTGTAACTGGCGAGGGCCCGCTTTGGCATGAGAAGGAACAGAAGCTCTACTGGGCAGATATTCCCCAAGGCCGGATTTTTCGCTATGATCCGAAGACGGGGAGCCATGAGCAGATCTTTGAGGGTGATGTAGTTGGCGGCTTTACCGTTCAAGATGATGGCGCGCTGCTGCTCTTTATGGCACGTGGCGCGGTGAAGATCCTGCGCAATGGCGAGTTGGAGACGATCTTGGAAGATATTCCAGATGAACGCGAGACCCGCTTTAACGATGTTTTTGCTGACCCTGAGGGGCGTGTTTATTGTGGCACGATGCCGACCAAGGATCGCCTGGGGCGTCTCTACCGCCTTGACCCTGACCGCACGCTGACGCTGCTCTTGGAGGGCATTGGGTGCTCAAATGGGATGGGTTTGACGTTGGATCGCAAGCAGCTTTATTATACGGATACCACTGCCAAACAGATTTACCTCTTTGACTATGATCAGGCAACAGGGGCGATTACCAATCAGCGCGTTTTCGTGGATTCTACCAGTGAAGATGGAATGCCGGATGGCATGACGGTTGATGCTGGTGGTAACGTCTGGTCGGCACGCTGGGATGGCTACCGGCTGACGCAGTATGCACCGGATGGCAGAGAACTTCAGCGCGTGAAGTTTCCAACGAAAAAGGTTTCCAGCGTGATTTTTGGCGGGCCGGACTATACAGATATGTATGTAACGACCGCTGGTGGCAATAACAAAGAGGAGAATGGCGCGATGGCAGGTGCACTTTACCGGCTGCGCTTAGGGATTCAGGGTTTGCCAGAATACACCTCTCGTATTCGTTAGAGTTCGTTAGAGACGCACTAGAGTAAGGGGATGGACTGATGGAACTGCAATTGGCCTATGGACGGCACGGTCTACAGGTGAACCTACCTGATGGGTGTGATGTCGTGACGTCGCGGTTTGTGCCAGGAGTTGCGGACGAGACGCTTGCCTTACAACAGGCGTTGCGTCAGCCCATTGGTACATCCCCGCTTGCTGACAAGGTACGTGCGGGTGATAAAGTTGTGATTGTCCATAGCGACATTACGCGAGCAACACCCAATGACCGCATCCTGCCAGTGATTTTGGCAGAGCTGGAGCAAGCGGGTGTCTCACGGAACAATATCATCTTGATGAATGCGCTGGGGACTCACCGGCCGCAGACCGAAGCGGAACTGCGGATGATGCTGGGGAACAACATTGTCGATAACTATTGTTGTCTGCAACATGATGCATTTGATGATTCTATTTTGGTGCCGCTGGGCACGACCAAACTTGGTCATCCAGTGCGTATTAACCGGCATTATCTAGACGCAGATGTGCGTATCCTGACTGGCTTCATCGAGCCGCACTTTTTTGCGGGCTTTAGCGGCGGGCCAAAGGGGGTACTGCCTGCACTGGCCGGGGCCGAGAGTGTGGTCACGAATCATGGACGTGCCATGATTGCGAATCACAATGCTGCTTGGGGAATTACTGAAGGCAATCCGATTTGGGAAGAGATGCGCGAAGTTGCGCTGATAACGGATCCCACCTTTCTCCTCAATGTTACCTTGAATGTCCATAAGCAAATTACCGGCGTCTTTGCTGGCGACATGCTGGCTGCACATGCCGAGGGCTGTCGATTTGTGCGTGAGCAAGCGATGGTGGGGGTGGATGCCCCCTATGATGTGGTTGTGACGACCAATAGCGGCTACCCGCTTGACCAAAATTTGTATCAATGTGTCAAGGGCATGAGTGCAGCGCGCCAGATTGTGCGCGAGGGTGGCGCAATCGTGATGGCTGGGGCGTGCCAGGATGGACTGCCCAACCACGGGCGCTATGCCGAGTTGCTCCAGCGCGGCGGCTCGCCACGAGGTGTGTTAGATTTGTTGGCAGAGCCAGGATTTAGCGCACAGGACCAATGGCAGGTGCAGGTTCAGGCCATGATTCAACTCTTTGCTGACGTGTATGTTTATAGCGACGGGTTGACCGACCAGCAGATCCGGTCGGCGCTCTTTGAGCCATGCCGCAATATTGGCGCGACGGTGACAATGCTGCAAGAAGCCGCCGGAGGCAATGCACGTATTTGTGTGATGCCTGAAGGCCCCCAGACCGTTGCGTATCTAAAGCCAGCGGCGTAGCAATTCACAACAAAACCAGAAT
>CAMPHP010000294.1 GCA_946885925.1 uncultured Litorilinea sp. | reverse complement strand
CATTTCAACCATATCGTTGCCGGTCAGAATCAATTTATGGCGATCTTGCCAGATCGCCCGACGTGGCTGGTCACAACGATATTCGCGCACCAGTTCGGGCGCATGTTTGGTGATGATGTTGAGGACGTTCTGCGGCGTCACAGCCTCCGAATAGACAATGCCTTGGTCAGGGTCCATAGCAGGACCGTGGGCAAGGCTATAGGCTTCTTCGTGATCTTCGGCCAATCCCGCGCCCGCGAGAATGGTGTGGAAGACTCGGCGAGTGGAGACCAGATGGTCGGGTTGCGTGCCGTGGGCAAAATTCCCACTAGGGTCACGCACAATCAACGGCACATGGGTCAGTTCATTATAAAGCGTGACATTATGGCCGATAAAATGCTTCTCGCCTAGGTGTTCGCCATGATCTGCAACCACAATGAACAAAGTCTGGTCGAGTTTACCCGACCGGCGCAGCTTATCAAAGAAACTGCCCAGCAATTCATCTTGCGTCGCGATTTCGGCATCATACATGCCGGAAATAACCCCTTGGTGTTCTGCAGCCATCTTGGCACCAATGGGCGTAAGCCAGCCTAGCACGTCGCTGTTAAAGCGTTGAAGATAGCGTTGGGCCGTTTTGTCGCGCAGAAATTCGGGTGCAAAACGCTCAATATGATGGCGGCTGGGATGAAAGGGCATGTGCGTGCCCATCAAGTTGATAAAGGTGAAGATAGGGCTGTCTTTGCCCACGCCTTTACGGTTAATCAGCAGTTTGGCCGCGTCATTGAGCGACTTACCCGTGTTGCCCTTAAAGCTCAAAGCCGTCTGCCAGACCATCAACATAAAAGGAGTCGTCAGGGCAAACTCCAACATCGCATCGGAACGTGCAAAGCGATCTTGCAGGGCATGGATGCGGCTGGAGAGATGGCGCTTGAACCATTGGCGATAGCTGCCAAAGAGGGCAGGCTTTTTGCCAGCTTGATTGGGCCTTGAAGTCAATAGCCCTGAGTAGTTAAGAAAGCTGGCAAAGCCCCGGCGCAGTCCATTGTCCACTACGCCAACCAAAGGGTTGTTGCAAAAGGCCGCCGTAAAATAGCCGTTTTCACTTAAGCGTTCGGCTACCGTGGGGATCTCCTTTGGCAAAATGGAAAAGGATTGCCGGGTATTGTGGACGGAGGGATAAAGGCCGGTGAAGAGTGACGAATGGGTGGGCACTGTCCACTGGGCTGGCGTTATAGCATGGCGGAAAAGGGTGGCATCCGCCGCAAAAGCATCAAGATTGGGTGAAGTCTGGGCTGGATACCCATAGGCCGACAGCCGGTCGGCACGCTGGGTGTCGAGCACCAAGAGCACAATGTCAGGGCGGGAAGTCACGCGCAACTACCTTTCACATGTAAACATCCACATGCGCTAGCGTTCCACAATTTGGGACTACTTATTGGACGCGGCACACGGATAAACTATGCCATCTGTGCAGGCGGCACATATAAGTCACATAGATGCATCTGTGTGAATAGCCATCACTGCCACTGGAAAAGTATAGCCCGATTAGAAAGGCGGTGCAAATGATAATGGGAGGGCAACTCTGGTTTGTTTGGGAGGAGTATATAGGAGCAAACCCAGATACGGGTGCAAGCACCTTGACAAGCTCAGACTATTCAATAGAATACTTGAATAATGCGAGTTGCATATTCCTCGTTTTACGCATTCATATATCTCACGGATTATAGCTCTTACTTTCTTGCACTGGTCTTATCTAGGCAAAATGCTGTAGCGATCTTCTTGCACATCATCTTCTTGCACATCATCTTCTTGCAGATGTTACACGAGGTTCGTGCGATAGAATTTGACGATGTTCAGAAAGGAAGGGTGTTATGAGCGCTGAATCCGTATCTGTTCCAACCGACGCGCTGCCTGAGATCGGCCAGTTACGTCAGGCAATTCAAAAGGAATACACCGTGGTGGCGACAGAGCCAGAGCGTGGCTTCCATTTCCATACCGGGCGACCCCTGGCGCAGATGCTCGGGTATGAGGAAGCCTGGCTTACCGGTGTACCAGAGCTATCCATCGAGTCATTTGCCGGAACAGGCAATCCGTTTGCGTTGGGCCAATTGAGCCCTGGCGACCGTATCGTCGATGTAGCCAGCGGTGCAGGAATCGATAGCTTGATCGCAGCCCGCATGGTAGCTCCAGACGGGATGGTGATCGGTGTCGACATGACACCTGCGATGTTGGCGAAGGCAAGGCGTAGTGCTGAACAGGCTGGGCTGACAAATGTGGAATTCCGCGAAGGCTACAGCGAGTCATTGCCCATACCCGACGGTTGGGCAGACGTGGTGATCTCCAACGGCGCGCTCAATCTGATGCCTGACAAGTTGAAGGCTTTGCAAGAGATGGCGCGCGTGCTCAAACCCGGTGGGCGCTTGCAAATTGCAGATATTGTGGTACAGAAACCAGTCCCAAGGAGCGCGGTGTGCGACATTGACCTTTGGACAGGCTGCATTGCGGGCGCTGTGCTGGAACCAGAGCTTCAGGCCATTGTCATGCGTGCAGGCTTTGTCGATTTTGAGATTACATGGCGTGCCGATGTCTTTAGCGGAGCGCCTCAGCACTCAAGCGCAGCCAGCTTTGGGACATTAGGCATCAACTTCCGGGCGCGCAAGGCTCTTACCAAACACGTATGAATGGCGGTGAGCGACTCCCAGTAGTTAGTCTGACCGACGGCCATGCAGGAGCGAGATCGTGCCGAGGGCGGTGGCAAAACGAGCATCCTCGTCTACATCCTCAAAGCCCGCTTTGCGAAGCATAGCGGGCAGACGACCGTCGAGGTTATCAATAATAGGCTCGAAGCGACGCATGCGAGGCGCTAGCAGTCGCCCCCACCGCGTATGGGCTGGGCCGAAATCGGCGATATGCAGTTCGCCACCACCCCGCAGCACTCGATAGGCCGCGCACAGAGCCAGTTGCTTGTCCTTACTGCTCAGCAGGGAAAAAACTAGGCTGGACACGACGCGGTCAAATGACTCATCGGCATAAGGCAGCGCGGTGACTGTACCAAGGTCGAAGGAATTATCGACGCCGGCGCGAGTTGCCTTCGCCTTGGCGAGGGCCAGTACCTCCAGATCGGCGTCAAGGCCAGTAACCTGCGCGCCCGGGTGAATCTGCTTGATCAAGATCGCCAGTGTGCCAGTGCCGGCACCGAGGTCGAGCACGTGGTCGCCTGGTGCGATGCGAGCATAGGCGATCAGGGCGCGCTTGATCCGCATTTCGCGCAGGAACAACCTGACGAAAAAATCGTAGGCGGGCGTCAGCCAGTCGACTATAAGCGCGGAATAGCGACCGTTCCTAGTCATCGGTAGATCCTAGAGCGTAGTATATACGTTTTGCTATGAGGGTGGTCCAGTGCGCAAACATCAATGTCGCACAGCTGAGGACATGTGGCCGGACAAGGTTGCTGGTCACTGTCGCTACCAGCTAACCAATCTGTCCCGACTACTATCACTATAGCCTCATTTTCCCACTCGACATGTGACAAAATAGTCACATAAAATGGGCATATGGAAGAAGAATATGTGTTCAAGGCGTTGGCTGATCACCATCGCCAGCTATAAGGAAGATCGCCAAAGAGAAAATAGTAAACCCCAATCACAAGCACCTCTTACATAAGATCACACAAGCTCGAATAAGGTGCTTGTGATTGGAGGTAGTCCTATAAGCCGATGACTACCAAACGATCATAGCCATGATAATCTTGGCGAATCCCCACATGGGATGCACTGGGCAGCACACGATCAATCAGTTCGAGGACAGCATGCCCCTGGTCTGACCCAATCTCCAAAAACAACACCCCTCCTGGATTCAGATGTTCAGGTGCTTGCCTAAGCAGCCGGGAGATGAGATCCAGCCCTTCAGGGCCTGCTTCGAGGGCCAACCGTGGCTCATAATCACGCACGTCTGCCATCAGGTTGGGATAGTCGCCGCTGGTAATATAGGGCAGGTTGGCGGCGATGATGTCCACGCGTTGGGGTAGTGGCGACAGGAGATCGCCCTGGAGTAAGGTAATCTGATGACGCGTATCGAGCCGGACAATATTGCTCTGGGCAACCTCTAGCGCCGAAGCAGAGATGTCAACGGCATAGATTTTAACGCTGGAACAATTCGCAGCCACGGCAACAGCCACAGCTCCGCTCCCTGTGCCAACATCTACCATCGAGACCTCTTGATCGACACGGGATTCGATATGATCCAGCACCGCGTCCACCAACAGTTCGGTTTCTGGACGAGGAATCAAAACACGATGATCTACGGTTAGGTCAAGACCATAGAACTCGCGGTGGCCGACCAAATAGGCCACAGGTTCAGCAGCCGCACGACGAGCGACCAGTTCGGTAAAGATCTCCGCTTGCTCTTCACTAAGGGTTTGGTCATAGTGGGCAAAAAGCCAACCACGATCTTTACCAAAAATATGAGCTAAGATCACCTGGGCGTCTAGGCTGGCAGTATCATTGCCAGCTTCTTCCAGCCGTTGGGCAGCCGCCACAAGCGCGCGTCCCACGGGTGTTCCAGGCATCAGTTTCCAAACGACAGACTGTTCCCAGTCCATACGCAATAGAGCCAAAATTACCTCCTATAGCCACCACCTCCACAAAGCTAGTGCATTCAAATCTATGCAGGAGAGCTTATGCAGTTTCATTTCCAACAGTCTGCAATTGCTCGGCTTGGTCAGTGGCAGCCAGTTCATCAATAAATTCGTCCAAATCGCCATTCATAATCGCGTCAAGCCGGTAGACGGTCTTGTTGATGCGATGGTCGGTGACACGGCTTTGGGGAAAGTTGTAAGTGCGGATCTTCTCGCTGCGGTCGCCGGAGCCAATCTGCTGGCGACGGGTTGCACCCGCTTCTTCCAAACGACGTTGTTCTTCCATGTCAAAGAGACGTGAACGCAAGATGCGCATGGCCTTGAGCTTGTTCTGTAGCTGGCTTTTTTCATCTTGACAGGAGACAACAATCCCAGTCGGAAGGTGGGTAATACGCACAGCAGAGTCGGTGGTGTTAACGCTTTGCCCACCGGGGCCGCTGCTGCGGAAGATGTCAATGCGGATTTCGTTATCCTTTACTTCGATCTCCACATCATCCACTTCAGGGAGTACTGCCACGCTCGCGGCGCTGGTGTGGATACGTCCCTGGCTTTCGGTAACGGGAACACGTTGTACGCGATGCACACCTGACTCATATTTGAGACGGCTATAGGCTCCTTTGCCCTTGACGGCAAAGATCACTTCTTTGAAACCACCCATGTCGCTTTCGCTTGCGCTGAGTAGTTCGGTCTTATAT
>CAMPHP010000293.1 GCA_946885925.1 uncultured Litorilinea sp. | reverse complement strand
GAAATACTCGACCGCAATTGGAATCGCAGTCCCTAACGCAACGCCAGCAAGACCATACGGGTGCACGAGCAAAAGAGACAATATCAGATTGGCAGTACCGTTACCCAACGACGAGAGAGCCAAGATCCGGTGGCGCGACATGGCTTGCAGGATAGCCATCGCGGGCCACTGGATCGTTGCGACAAGATTCGCTAGGGTCAAGATGACGACGACTCCGGCATACGCGCTGTAGTCTGTGCCAACCCATACAGCCAGGATCGGTCCTGCCAGAACGATCAGGATCGAACTGAGCGCCAGGACGATGGCTATGGTCAAGCGCGTGCCAGTTTTATAGAGCGCACGCAGGCGGGGGTGATCATCCTCGGCATGGAGTTGTGAGGCTAGGGGCAGTAGTGTCTTCATAAACTGCCTGGTCAGCGTCTGTGTTGCCTCACTCAAACGGCGTGCAATGCTATAGGAACCTACGGCGCTGACGGGTAGAAACAGGCCAATCGTGATCTCGTCGGTTCTCGTTTGCAAGCGAGTTGCCATATCGCGCATAAACAAGGGCCAGCTATAGACAAAAATCTTGCGCGCCATTTGCCAATTTGCTCCATGCCAGTGAATATACACCTCTGGTGCAATTTGACGAAGCGCCCACAGCCCAGCACCGAGCGAAAGAAACAAACTACCGATACTGATTATCGCCAGCCCAGTAGCGCCACCACCGAACCAGAGAACAGCCACCGTAGCCACAGCCGTAACAAGGGTTGAAACAATGTCAATGGAGTTGACGATATCATAGCGTTGTAAGCCGCGTAAGATTGCCAAGGGCAGCATACATGGAATCGCCAACCCTGTCGCTAGGCTGATCAAGATGACGAGTCTACTGGCAAGATCGTGTTGGTCTGGTGAGAGATTAAAGAGATCCGGCACGAAAGGCGCAGCGACCATTCCGGCAATGCTGATCAGGGCTGCAATCCCTATATAGAAGTAAAGTACAGTACTAAGGAGGCTGCGCGCACCCGCATGGTTTCCCTGGGTTTGGTACTCGGCTACATACTTGATGACCGTACCCCAAATCCCAAAATCCAGAATTGAACTGTAGGCTACAATGGAGCCAAGTAGAATCCACAGACCATAGATAGGCGCTCCAAGCTGGTTGAGGATGAAGGGTGTTAGCAAGAATGAAGTCGCAAAGACGAACAATTGCCCGGCAAAGTTGCTGGCTGTGCCGATGACAACACGGCGGCGGATCATGTTGTCCTTTGTCCGATTCGGAATCATCCGAAAGCCTCCGAGTCCGGAGATTGATCGGACATCTTTGCTCTTCTGTGTGCGTACCCTTGCCAGAAACCTCCATTGTTGGCAGAAAAGAGTTCTTGCCCATGAATGGCAAGTAAGCCAATGTACTTGGCAAACTTGTCAGCGGCGCGGCTTGTACCAGAGGGACGTTCCAGCTTTTGCAAACGGGCATAACTGTACACGACCCGCTCTGTCCATGTATACACCAGCAGCAATGGCAAGAAGCGCCAATCGATCTTAAGCTCGGCCATATACTGTGCAATGGCTCGCCGCGCTACGTAGATGTAGCGACTCTTGGGTGCAAATTCCAAAAAGAGTGCGTACATACCACGAAGCTCGGCTCCTTCTGTATAGTGACGGTGGACAATATTGTTCCAATAGGTGACAAAATAGAGTAAATCACATAACGCTGGTCCCGCACGCGTAGTATCCCAATCGCGATTGAACTCCCAGTCGAGCACGGTTAACCGATCTCCGGCACGGTAAAGATTCCAGGGTGCAAAATCATTGTGTTGCCAGACCAGTGGCAATTCAGCACCGAGCAAGGTATTCGCGTGCACACGCATGGAGATAAATAACCGTTGCTCCGCTTCAGTCACGTTACGTAGCTGTGCATAGGCCACGAGAGGTGTCTCAATCCAGCGCTCGATTGCACGATGATCCCATGACAGACGCTCGCTCTCTGTCTGTCGATGGAATTCGATCAACCATCTAGTGCCAAGCTCCATATCGGCAGTTTTTGTTTGCGGTGAAGTTCCCCATCCTCCACTTGAGACCCATAGCGAACTACCTAGGGCACAGCTTTCAACACCAACCGCCAGATTGTGATAATGGAAACTGCCCAGCGGCTCCGGAACACTTTGGCGCATCTTCGCATCCAGGCGCGCGCGGACTTCATGTAAGACAGTTTGCTCTACTTCGGTTTCAACATTGAACTTAGGATCGGTAGCAATCTTGATGACTGCTAGCGGAGATTGGCTATGTTGCGGGGCAAAAGGCAGCATGATCAAGCGGCTTGCATCATCTTGCCCGCTGGTCAGAATCATCGGGCGCAAGTCGTCTTTTGGGAGCATGTTGTCTATATGAGGATGGTTTAAGATAGAGGGCGGATGCGCGCTAGTCGAAGCTGCCACCGCTGTAACGCTCAAGTATGGCACAAGCCACGCCATCCGCTGACTGTTCTTGCCAACGACAAGCCGAAAAAGAGTCCGGATCAACTGGTGGATGGGCGTCCCGGCAACAAAGAGTGAGGAGAAATACCAGTGGACTGCGCCGGGAACATCTAGCGGGATATAGCGACGGCACTGCTCAAAATTAGGGGCAGCCCAGTAAAGCCCTGTAAGCGTAAGCCCGGCATGGTTGAATTCGTGGCGGAGATTGTCGGGTGTCATGCGTAATGCCGACCGAGAGGTGCGCGCGATCTCTTGGTATAACACCCCGCCTTGTTCGAGACAAGCGGCGGCTTGTTCCATTTCGACCGTACTATCGTGCAGGATGATGGCAGCATCTGCGCGGCACCCTTCGGTGATCTCGCAACTTACCCGTTCGGCCAGATTTGCCTCGACGATGCGGTTGGCAAGGCCCTTGGGCCCGCCAGATAGTAAGAGATGGCGAAATCTCCCGGTCTGAGAATTTGGAAGTAAAAAGCGCCAGTCCAACCGGCGCAGATTGGCTTCTCGCTTCTGGTCCGCAGAGTGAACCACTGTTTGGCTATTCAATGCTATCCTATCCTACGCTGCCAACGGCACAGAGCGACCCTGTGTCGTCGTGTAATATCACTGCCTAGGCTCACAGAGCAAAAGAAAAAACGCACTCTCGGAGCATACGATACCTGACGTGAAGAGTTGCTAACGATTTTTCTCGTTCCTGCGGATTGCGCGTGCGACTATACCGTACTGCATCGCGCACGAGCCGGGCAATGATGATAGGGAGCATGGTGAGGTGGAAAAATCGCATCTGCCAGCCGGTATAATGGCGGCGATAAAAGAGTTGTGTGCTGCTGAAGAGACGGTACTGCATTTCAGCATATTGCTGGCTAGTGCTAGCGCCCCCGATATGAACAATGGAGGTCACAGGCGCAAAATCTATCTGCCATCCGTCTGCGCGCAAGCGACGGCAGAGATCGATTTCTTCAAAGTACATAAAGAATGTGGGATCAAAGCCCCCCACTGCCAGAAAAGCATCCCGCCGCATGGCGAGCGCTGCCCCCAAGACCCACGGCACAGAGCGAGCTTTGTCATGGGGCCATGTGCGTAGATAGCGATTGCGTACGCCGGGGATGTAGGCTACCAACCGTCCTAATAAGCTCTCTTCGAGAAACAGATTGAATGGAGTCGGGTAAGGATAGCACGAAGCCTGGAGCGTGCCGTCGGAATTATTCAACCGGGGGCCTACCAGTGCTGTCTGCGGATGGCGATCCAGGTAGCTCTGGAGAGCATGGGCTGTATTGCTTTGCAGTAAAGTATCGCTGTTGAGCAGCAGAATATAGTCAGCGTTGCAACTCGCAATTGCCTCGTTGGCTGCTGCTCCATAGCCCGCATTCGATTTTTTTGCCCGTAATGTAACATGGGGATAGCAGGTGCGTACCATCTCTGCACTGCCATCTGTCGAGGCATTGTCGACTACGATCACCTCGACTGCATCGCCTTCGTGGATTGAAGCCAAACAGCGGCGCAGATATTCGCATGTATTGTAGTTCACAATCACAATCGCAATCGTCGTCATCGTATCGCTCAATATCGTATCGCTCAATATTGTAACTTGTGCAGCGGGCGTACTCTACGCAGGTTGGTTAGCAACGCATTGAACCACTGTCCCCTGGACTCTGGGTAAAAGAATTGCTCTGCCAGCCAGCGCGCACTCTCTCTGGGTACTACTGATACCAGAAGGAACCAAGATATATACATGAGCCGCAGCAACAGAGGCAGATCGGTGCGTTGCAGGGAAGCCAGGATACCACGCCGCGCCAGTGCAAAGTGGGTGTCACCCTCGATTGGGTGATGGGCAGGGTCCAGACGTAGTGAAATGAGCCGGTTCGCCAGAAAGGTCAATGATAGCGCTGCTACGCTGTGATCAGAATGACTGGCAAGACCAAGTTGTTGTGCATTCGCCTGAATATACCGATGTGTTTGGCGAGTCCTGATGATGAGTTCGCGCGTCTGTTGCAAATCAAGCCGCTCCTTCTCATGGTTATTTGAACCATGAACACGGTAATACCCGCCCGTTTCATCCAACGAAACCACCATGCCAAATAAAGGCGAGAGGTTTGAAAGATAGTAGTCGGCACAAATCCTATACGCTGGTTCTGGAATCGGGAAGATTCGCTGCAACATCGGAGCAGAGAATGCATTGCCGCTGGTTGGTAGCCAGGGAATGTCGTCGCCATACAGAAAGGCTCGCTGCCTTAGATCGCCGCTGGGGATTGGCATATGGCGAGGCGGCTTTGAGAGACCTGTAGGCAGGCCGGCACGATCAATTACGTTCAGGCGATATTGCACGCGTACCACCTTCGGATTGGCCCAAAAGTGCTCCACAACGCGCTCAACGACGTGGGGATCGAGCATGTCATCTGCATCCAGAAAGATAACAATCGATCCGTGGCTGCGAGCGAAACCGGCATTCAGTGCCGACGCTTGGCCCCCGTTCTGCTTGAGTACAGGAATGATGCGCTCACCATACGATGCGATAATCGTGCGCGACTCGTCGCTGGATCCGTCATCCACAACGATCACTTCTGTCCCCGCGTAGGTTTGCGCGAGCGCACTCTCGATGGCACTGCGTAAGAATCGCCCGTAGTTGTAGTTGTTGATGATGATCGTGACAGGAAATTCTGTATCAGAAAATACCCTATCAGAAAACACCGTATCAGGAGAGTCCGAGGCAGGAAGGGATAGGTTCATGATGCCATCACCTGCTGATATATCGCCTCGATTTGCGGCACAACAGCGCCTGCCTCGAAGTCGGATGCGCGTTGTTTCGCCGCGCGTCCCATACGCTGGCGTAAGTTGGCGTCCTTTAACAGGCACTCCATT
>CAMPHP010000292.1 GCA_946885925.1 uncultured Litorilinea sp. | reverse complement strand
CTATGTACCCTTGCTGCAAAATCTCTTTGAGACACAACCGCTGACCCTGATGGAGATGCTCATCTGCGTTGGCACAGGGATCATCATGCTGCTGGGTGTAGAATTGGAAAAGGCAATCTTCCATCGCGCCGATACACCCGCGCGCCGACACGTTGACGTATACACTGGGGCAGAATAAATCCAACAGATGAACCTAGCCTCGGAGCCACCGTCACAGAAGTGACTCTGAGGCTGAGATAGGCTACCGCACTATGGACATGAACACGGGCATGAACACGCAAATTGTCACACTTACAATGAATCCGGCGCTGGACAAAAGCACCAGTACCCACCATGTCACACCCGAAGACAAACTGCGTTGCAAAGAACTGCGAATTGACCCAGGGGGTGGAGGCATTAACGTCTCGCGCGCCATCCACAGGCTAGGTGGTGAGTCGCTGCCGCTCTATGCCGCTGGAGGCATGAATGGTCAGGTGCTACAAAAACTACTCCAGGCGGAAGGATTGCAGGAATACCGGCTTGCTATCGCTGAAGAGACACGCGAGAGTTTCACAGTCTTGGAAGAAACCACGATACGCCAATATCGCTTCAATCTCCCCGGCCCTGAACTGACCAAAAAGGAATGGCAAGACATCCTTGACCTACTATCAAACCTAACCCCGCGCCCCGACTACCTGGTTGCTAGCGGCAGTTTGCCTCCCGGTGTGCCCGACGATTTTTATGTGCAGTTGGCTAAACGGGTTGAGAGTTGGCCGGTGCGGTTCATTGTGGATACATCGGGCACTCCACTGCAAGCCGTGGTCGAACAATGTGCGCCGGTCTACTTAGTCAAGCCCAACATGGGTGAATTAGCTGCCCTCGTAGGTCGCGAGCTAGAAGATGATGAGGACACACTTAGAGCCGCGCGCGAGCTATTGGGACGTTGTAAAATCGAAGTGTTGGTGGTATCACTTGGGGCAGGCGGCGTGCTTTTGGTGACAGAGGATCAGGCGACCTTTCAGCGCGCACCCACCGTGCCCATCCGCAGCAAGATCGGCGCAGGGGACAGCAGCGTTGCTGGCATCACTCTAGGTTTGGCACGCGGGCTTTCCTTGTTGCAAGCAGTACGCCTTGGCGTGGCAGCGGGATCCGCAACCGTGATGACTCCAGGAACTTCACTCTGTAGGCGGGAGGATGTCGAACGACTCTTTACCCAAATGCAGCGCGAGGCAGTACCCACACGCTAACTGATCCCACTAGAATCACTACCAAACCCCAAGCAGAACTTGTAGCTTATGCCATTTGAATTTAACGGATTCGACTTTATTCCACTCAACATTCGTACGCTTGTGTGGACAGTGTATGTTTTATATATGATTATTTCCGCGATTTACATTATCTCGGAGAATCGTTCGCCTTCGGTAACAATGGCATGGATTCTCTCGTTTCTGGCGCTACCTGTCGTGGGCGTGTTGATCTACATCTTCTTTGGACGCGACATACACTTTTTCAGCCACCATCTGCGCCTGATTGCTCAAAATGCCGACAGTGACCTGCTGCAGCGACTTAGACCCATCTATGCGCGCCAAGCACAAATAGCGACCAATATCCGCAACGACCCCGCTCACAAAAACGCGCAGCGCCGCATGATTGAAATGGGGCGACGCACTGGCTTATCTACACTGTCACTGGGCGATCATGTGGAGATCCTGCAAGACGCCTCAGAGAAATATCCTAGGCTGGAAGCCGATGTTAAAGCTGCCAAGGATTCCATTCACATGGAGTATTTCATCTGGCAAGCCGACCCCTACATGCAGAAGTTTGGCGATCTGTTAATCCGCAAGGCCCAAGAGGGTGTCGAGGTACGTATCCTCTTCGATACGGCAGGCTCCCACTTCCTACTCTGGAAAAATCGTCGCTATCTGAACCGGCTGCGTCGCGGCGGTGTAAAGATCTACCCTTATCTGAACTTCTTCGGTTTATTCCGGCTCCATACCGTTAACTATCGCAATCATCGCAAAATTGCTGTCATTGATGGCAAAATCGGCTACACCGGCGGGATGAACATGGGCGAGGAGCAAATCATCGGGGCAAAGCCTTACCGCGCCTGGCGCGATACGCATCTGCGCGTCACAGGCGATACTGTGGCGATTCTCCAAGGGATCTTCGCAACGAGTTGGTATAACACCACCAAAGAAAAATTGATCGATCTGCGTTACTTTCCTGAATCCGACAAACCACCCAAGGATCCGATTCCCGTCCAAATTGTCCTATCCGGCCCAGACAGCGAATGGCACGCCATTCAGCAGCAATACTTCCTGATGATCAACTCGGCCCAAGAGCATGTCTATATCCAGTCTCCCTTCTTTATTCCCAATTCTTCGATTTCGGAAGCACTGAAGGTTGCTGCTTTGTCCGGTGTAGATGTCAAGATGATGTTTGCGCCGCGCGATACAGGCGGACCAATCGCCAATTGGGCTGCCAACACCTACTTTCTCGAAATGGTCGAGGCCAGGGCGAAAGTCTATCTCTACCAACCTGCCTATCTGCACGCCAAGACCCTCAGTATCGATTCGTCGCTGTGCAGCATCGGTACAGCCAACATGGATATACGCAGCTTTAACATCAACTATGAAATGAACGCCGTTCTCTATGACGCAAACAAGACCAAAGAGTTAGAGGCGGCATTTGAGAAAGACCTAGAAGGCTGTATCCCCTTTGATGCCAAAACCTACCGTGCCAGGCCACACTGGATACGTTTCCGCGACTCGCTGGCACGCCTTCTGTCGCCACTGCTTTAGGAAGTGAAGCTTTAGGAAGTGAAGCTAAGTGCCGGGGGTCGCCACGTAAAGATGCGAATAGTGGCAAGTTCAGAGAAGCCGATACGGCGATAAACCGAAGCACCCATCGCAGAAGCGCATAGCACTGCCCACCTCGCTCCCCGTTGGCGCGCAGCCTGGAGTGCGCGCAACGTAATTGCCGCGCCCAACCCTTGTCGCCGCCATAATGGCGCGGTGGCGATGAAATAGAGCCCTACGATCTCACGCGTAAAAAAGAGGGTAGCCGTGGTAACAGCCACAGCATCTACATAGCCAACCAAATGTTGCCACGGGCTATCAGCATCCAGCCCCGTTGTGGCAAAGACCTCCTGCACCCAACGAGCTTCACGCTCACCTTCGCCAAAACCCTGCGCTAACACATCTGCATAATCAGCCAACTGTTGGCGTGTACGCACGGGGACAATCTCTAGTGCTTGTGGCATTTGCATGGCGCTAGGAGGCAGGCTTAAGTCCAGCCCCATACCGAGATCATCCCCGTCATCCGAAAAACCACGCGCCAACAAGTACTTACCCAAAGTCTCAGGACGCATGGATGGGCCCAGATGCCATGAACCTGGTACGTTGTTTGCAATGAGAGCATTCTGAAAGGCTTCAATCTCCGCATCGCAGGCCGCCAAGGTCAGATTAGCACGCACCACGGCATTGTGATAGTCCAAAGGTGAGCCACCGACTGTCCACTGTATCCCACCAGCATTGCGTTCCTCGCCCCCACCTGCGCGCCCCATCGCCAACAAAAACTCTGCACTGTTCTCCTCCACTGCGTGCATCATCTCACTATCCATTTTTCGTGTTTTTTGCGATGTCTCTGTCAGAGGATTGTACTGCATGGGAAGGCACAAATAAGGCGTGATGCAGACATTTGCATCACGCCTTACAATGGGCAGACCAACCGCTATAAACCTGAATGGGCTTTTGGGTCAATGCAGTCAAGGCTTATTCCCCTTTAGTCCTTCTCAGTTATCTCGTGCGTCACTGGCGCAGGGTTGGGCTGTGGGATAGGCGTACCGCAGTGGGCACAGAACTTGTGCTCCGCGGCCACGGGCTTGCCACATTGGGTACAAAACCGAGTTGCCTGGGCCGCAGAGGCACTCTCAGCAGGTGCTTCACCATTGCCTGGAATGGCTGCACTTGAAGGCGAACTCTGAGAAGTCTGGCGAAACTGGGCGATAATCGCCTCTAGCTGCTCATCCAGCGTGGCTGTGGCAGGGGCGACCTTTTCGATCTGTTGCAAATAGACAATCGCCTGCCGGCGCAGCCTTTGATCCAATCGTTGGAAATCCTCTTGGCTTATCTTGCCAACACGATAGTCAAACTCCAGATCCTTAATGGCTTGCAGCGTTGCATCTTTGCGCCCCAACAACTCTGTCAACTTGTCATCATCCAACACCAGCGTCGCGCGGCCTTCTTCCAACAGCGGCGAAACAGCGAAGTAAATGGCAAGCAGCGAGATGATGGCAGCAATGATGATTGTCAGCCACAGACTTGCATCACTCATCAGGCGCGCGCCCCCACGCTTGAACCATACGCCATCTCGGCTACGCTTTGCACCTGCCGCCGCGCCGGATGGGGCCACACGGCAATCAGCGTACCAATCACCAACACAACCCCACCGAGCCACATCCACACGGTTAGCGGGTTGATATAGATGGTAAAGGTCGCAAGACCACCACTTTCTTCCCAGCCATTCAGCAACACATAGACATCTTCAGTCAACGTCATGCGCAGCCCCACCTCACTTGTCGGGGCATCCGGGTTTTTGTGATAGACATTGCGCTGTGGGTTTATCGTCGAAAGCAGTTTGCCACTGTTGGCCTCATAGACCAAGATGGGGGTGACAAACTCCATACGGTTGGACGCTTCGCGGGAGATTAACTCAGTATAGACGAGATCATAGCCGCCGATTTGCACACTTTCACCCTGGGCCAAGGTAACATGTGTGGTTTGCTGATAGAACTCGTTACCCACCACTGCCACACCGATCATCACAATTGCCAGGTGGACAAGATAGCCCCCATACCGCCGCCCATTGCGCCGGTAGAGATTGCCCATCGCAACCACAGCATTCTCGTTGTTGGCAGTGCGCCGCGCACTGATCCCGCGCACATATTCCTGCACAATTGTCGCGGTCACAAAGGCACAGACCGCCAATCCCACAATCGGGTAGGGGCTGCGGCTCGTAAAGCTCGTGACAATCGCCACCACCAGCGCAGCCGCTACCGGCCAAGTAAACTGCTTGCGGAAGGATTCTACGCTGGTATATCGCCAACCCAAGAGTGGCCCGGCTCCCATCAGCACAAACAAAATCAAGAAGAGCGGCCCATTGACCTTGTTAAAGAAGGGCGCAGCCACGCTGATCTTGTCACCCGTGAAGATTTCGCTAAACATTGGGAAGAAGGTTCCCCACAAGGTTGCAAAAGCCAGGGCAGTAAAGATCCAGTTGTTTGCCAAAAAGGCTGCCTCGCGGCTGGCGTAGGAGTCGATGGTCTGTTCATCTTTGAGCAGCGGCAAG
>CAMPHP010000291.1 GCA_946885925.1 uncultured Litorilinea sp. | reverse complement strand
CAACAGCACAGGCCCAGCGATGCGCCCAACGGGAAGCGCCTCAGCGCAGCGACACTGCCGGCAGATAGCAGGTACCAGGCGATGCCGATGGCTTGCAAGTCGCGGTGGGCGCAGCCGATGGTGCCGGGCTGGTGGTTGAGGCGAGGCTAGGTCCACTGGGAGCGATACGCGCACGGCTCGTGCGGCGGCTGGTGCGGGTGGCACACAACCTGCTCCCCGTGCGTGAACATCCCAAGTATTTGCTGATCCGCTTGCGCGGATTGGTGCGCGGGGTGATCTTAGAAAGTGCTGCACTCCTGCAACAACAGGGGCGAATTGATGAGGTAACGGATGTCTGGTTTCTCGATTGGCATGAACTCATTGCCGCGCTTGAAAACCCATCACAAGAGGTGCGCGAGCGCATCCACATACGGCGGCAGGAGTATGCGCGCTTCTGGCAGATCATCCCGCCGCGGGTCATCACCAGTGATGGCGAGATCCCTGCTCTCGCTCACGACCACGCCGGTTTACCAGAAGGCGCGCTAGCTGGCAGTCCTGTATCTGCGGGCACGGTAGAAGGCATAGCCAAGGTAATTCTCGACCCCCAGCGCGAACTGCTCAGCCCAGGCGAGATCCTGGTTGCGCCCTTTACTGATCCCGGCTGGACACCCCTCTTTATCAACGCGGCTGGTTTGGTGATGGAAGTCGGCGGGCTGATGACGCATGGCTCTGTCGTTGCGCGCGAATATGGTATTCCGGCGGTTGTCTCGGTGCTTGATGCAACCAAAAAGATCCGGACAGGCCAACAGATCCGCGTGAATGGCAGTCTTGGCTATGTGGAGATATTGAATTAGCAGGTAGGAAAATAATCGGGTAAGAACGGCGAGGAGCAGACTGTGCATCCTCGCCGTTTTGCTTGGCGCATGTGAGCGATCATGAGAGAAATCTCTTTTGTGGATATAATCAAGGCAAGGCCAAAATCATCAACTACGTAAGGGGAAATGCAATGTTAAATTGGGGAATTATGGGCGCGGGTGGCATTGCTCGCGTATTCTGCAACGCACTACGCTTCTCGAAAACAGGGCAGGCTGTTGCTGTGGCCAGCCAGACACCAGACAAGTTGCAGGCACTAGCCGACGATTTTTCGATTGCCAAGCGCTATTCAACCTATGAAGCGCTCTTGCAGGACCCAGAGATTGATGTAATCTATATTTCCACCATTCATCCCCTGCACGCTGAATGGGCGATCAAAGCTGCCGAAGCTGGCAAGCACCTTTTGGTCGAGAAGCCGATTGGCATGAATTATGCAGAAGCAGCGGCGATGATCGATGCTGCTGCCAAGCATGACGTTTTTCTGATGGAAGCATTTATGTACCGCTGCCATCCCCAGACGCAAAAGCTTGCTGAACTCATTCGTGAAGGGGCCATTGGCGAAGTACGGATGATTCGTTCGGTTTTTAGCTATTACACCCCCTATTCCCCTTCGAGCCGCGCCTATAACAAAGCGTTGGGTGGCGGCGGGATTCTTGACGTAGGTTGCTATCCCGCTTCCATGTCGCGGCTGATCGCGGGTGCGGCTGGCGGTCCTTCGTGTCGCGACCCTGTTGCGGTAAAGGCATGTGGCAAGGTCCACGCGGAAGGTGTCGATCTTTACACAGCGGCTACTCTGCAATTTGAAAACGATATTGTTGCTGAAATCATCTGCGGTGTTGCCTGCCAGATGCCGGTTCAGGTTTCGGTTTATGGGGATGAGGGTATGATCTCCGTTCCCAATCCGTGGCTACCTACTTCACCAGCGCGCTCTGCCAAGCAGCCATTGCCTCTGGACACACAATTTCCCTCGACAATTATCGAGCTGACGCCGCGCGGCAGCCAAACGGCGCAGCAGATTGTGGTGGAAGTAGACCGCGATTTGTTTACCTATGAAGCTGATACGGTGGCAGCGCACATTGCCGACCGGCAAGCTCCCGCCATGCGTTGGGATGACACGCTGGGCAATATGCGCGTCCTTGACCGCTGGCGTCAAGAGATCGGCGCGCAGTAAAAGGTATCCAACCGCTGGGGTGCGAGCGTCGCTTGCACCCCTCTGTGCGGTGGTGTGGTCTAGCGACGCTGCTGCCGTTACCCAAAATCACCTATTGCCTTTATATTCTCTTTGGGAGAGGGTCTTTGGTGTTTCAGTCATGCACCTCGACGCGTGCGCTGGGTTCGGATTCTGTCCACTCATAGAGCCACTGTGCCTCTTCTACGCGCATGTTGATGCACCCCTGACCGACAGGACGCCCAAAGCTATTGTGCCAGTAGGCCCCGTGAATGGCGTAATCTTCATAGAAATACTGCACCCAGGGCACGTCAGGCTGATAGTAGTAAGTCCCTGCCTCTCGGCTGCCACCGGACATATCCTGCATATCGATCTTCGCCCAAATGCGGAAACTGCCAGTGACGGTTGGGGTGCTGGATTTGCCCGACGAGATGCGAAAGACGCGTACGGGCGTATCGCCTTGGTAGGCAATTAACCGTTGCTCGCTCAGGTCTACGTCAATCCACTTCTCCCCCGTAGCCTCAGTTCGCAAGCGGGTATCTTCTCGACTATAAGATCGATCATAAGATTCCGGCGCATAAGATTCCGGCGCATAAGCCTCCCCTTGGCGGCGATACGATTCTGACACGTCAGACTCCTGCGTATCAGGCTCTATCGCAAAGGGGTTGGCTGTGGGAGACCAGGAGGTAGCTCCAGCGGGCAGGGGGATGCGCAGCCTCTGACCTGGCTCCAACTCGACCGGGGCACTAAGGTGGTTCTCGCGCGCTAGGGCGGCAGGGGGGATTCGGTAAGCCGCCGCGATACTCCGCAGGTCATCTCCCGCTTGAACGATATGCACTTGGAGCGTGGGCTGAGACTCGGCTGCTTCCCACTGCTCCTGGTTTTCAACCTCATTCTCGTATGGATTTCCGTTTGGCCTCTCATACTGCTCCTCATCTATAGGCCGGTCCTGGTTTCCTTCCTCTACCACCAGCAGTTGCTGACCTACCTGAAGCAGATCAGCATTGTCCAGGTTGTTTAGCTGGCGCAACGTCGCTGTGTCTGTACCATACTGCCGGGCAATCTGGTTCAACGTGTCGCCTGGCTCCACCACATGAATGTTTCTATCCAGCGCTTGCGCCCTTGCTGGGTAAGCTGTGCTGAAGAGGCTCGTGGTCCAAATGCCTGCTAGCAGCAAGAGCACGAAGATGCGCATAGAACGATCCATTCCCTTCCCTCCTTAACAGTCTGCACGTCCTACAATTCGATGGCGCGAGCTAGAACGCGGTAGCTTCCGCCACACTACCTATAGGGATAGACGATGAAGGATCGGGAAGGTAACGCTTGCGTGCATTGCGTCTGCAAGAGGCAGCGGTGTATGGGCGTTACACAGAGGGAGCAGTTTTAGATTCAGCCATTTAGTGCGTATACTCAATGCGTATACCCAAAAGAGATATACTCAAGATCAGGTATGCTCAAGATAAGGCATGCTCAAGATAAGGCATGCTCAAGATAGAGTATCTACGACTACGGCGCACCCGTAACAGTCAATACAACAAAAGTAAAAGACAAAAGAAGCGTGGAGGGCGCATATGCAAGGGCAAACCGTCCATGTCTTGCTCGTTGAAGACGACGAGATCGATGCAGAGCAGATGGTACGTTCTTTCCGCAAACTGAAAATCGGCAATCCCATTACCATTGTTGAAAACGGATACGAGGCGCTTAACGTCTTACGTGGCGAAGGTGGTTACGCGCGCCTGCCGCGACCCTATATTATATTGCTAGACATCAACATGCCGCGCATGAATGGACTGGAATTTCTCCGTGCTATCCGCCAAGATGAGGAATTACAGCGCAGCATTGTCTTTGTCCTCACCACCTCGAAAAATGAGGAGGACATCGTTGCGGCTTATTCTGCTCATGTGGCGGGATACTTCCTCAAATCGCAATGTGCAGAAGCGTTTCTGGATCTACCGGCTATGATGAGAAACTACTGGCGAATTGTCGACTTTCCCCCTGACAAATAACGCATGTTGCCATCTCGTGTGTGATTGCGCGGGGTGGCATCTCTCCTTCGCGATCTTGCGCAACAAGTAGCCTTCTCTAAACAACCAGCTAGCTGTCCTAACTGTCAGCACGTAAACAGTACCCCGCCGCAAATCCCTCTGTATACTATGTGAACCTGATTTTCGGGGAGAATTGGATATTCCCGCGGGGATAGGGTCTATGCAGCCTTTTGTCTGAGCCGGAGGAGAGGTATCATGAGCGATATGGCCGGTGGAGTGGTAGATGCCAATTCTGGTGATTTGTGTTGGGAACCATTGGTGAAGGGTGAGGTGCAGGAATGTATCTGTGGCATTGAGGGCTGCAACACTGTGCTGACAGTATTCAACACAGATGAGAACGTCCTGGAGATCTATCAGGGGAATCTCAACTCTCTCTGGAGTTGTGTTGCTCGCATTGTACTGCCCGATGACATTGCGCTGTGCCGAGTGGTTGGTCGCAAGAGTCATTAAGCATCTACCGCAATTTATCATGCAATCCGTCGTGCATTATGCAGGTCGACAAAGCCCAGGCACATCCTCTGGGCTTTGTTAATGCCATCTAGAAGCCAGTTCATACCTGTTTCACCCACAGACCCCGCTATAAGGCTCGAGCACGCATCATGCTATAATGGCATCTCCTTACTAGACAGTCAGCCAGGAGGAACCAATGCGACGTATTGTATTCTTGATAGCTCTTGTGGTCTTAACTGCGTGTGGCCGGTCAGAAGCCACTCCTACGCCCGCACCCACTTCTGCTCCACCTACTGCGCCAGCAGCCACCCTTGCACCTGAACCAACGCCGGTCACGGATACGGCATTCTTGGACTGGCTTACCACCAATGAATACGAGTTTAGAACAGAGATAGAGGAAGAGGGCACGCGCTATGCACGCCCTTCTGATCCCAATGCGGTAACAGTAGACATCTACCCCGATGGCGTAGCCGCTTGGGGACTCACCGTTGATAACAATGCAACTACGGTTGTCCTCTCCGAGACAACGGATATTGTGATTCAGGCAATCGAATTGTATGGTTCCGATGCAGAATCAGTACGCACAGCCCTACAAGCACCCTACGAATTGCCGCTGACCATCCAGCAAGAGGATTACACCTTCTTGCTCGAACGTACTGCGATTGGGTTTAACTCGCGCGTTACATTCCTTGAGCCATAACTGACCGCAGGTTGCCACTTCTTTCCGTCATGCCGCGCCCTGGGGATAGCCAATCTCTCTAGATAGCGCGGCAGGGCAGAGAGCAGAGAGACCCTTCCAGGGTGACAGAGCCGCGCGTTCGTCATGCCGTAGGC
>CAMPHP010000290.1 GCA_946885925.1 uncultured Litorilinea sp. | reverse complement strand
GAAGAGGGCGACCCCAGCACCTGCTACAGCACCAATTTTCAGAAAATCACGTCGAGTAATCATCCGAACACCTCCATGAATGGAGCACTCTGCACGTAGACAACACTGAGAGCAACATTGAGCGGAGAGCTAGATCAGTGACGGTCTGGGACTCGACCTACAGCACAAGTATCATAGGGGTATTTTGTTGGACATTCCGGCTCTTAAGTGGGATTTCTCCCTAAACCTGGCGAGTTTACCAACGCTCGCCAGCGATCGGCGGCACCATGACGCAGAAAGCTGGGTTCAAAATCAGCCAAAAATTCCCAGCCCTCTAGCCCTAATCCTTCTTGTAACTCTTGCGTAAGGTCGAACTCTAACGTCTTTCCATCGGTTCTCACTTCAAAGTGCAATACATTTTCGTTTCCGTCATCAATCACAGCGACGACGCAGGGGCGATCAGTACCCAAAGGTTTTCGGAAATAGGCAGCAGAACAGACAGCACAGAAGGAGCGCGCTGCGTCGCAATAACCACGGTCCAATACGATTTTCATGGGAATACCTCCTTAGTATATGGAAGTACATGGACAACCTAACATCCGATTGAGGATTGTTCTGAGGCTCTTGACGGCAGTCATGCTATTTGGCTTATACAAGGGCTGAGGATATGTATGTCCGTTGGGTCACATGCTCGCATTCACAATGCTACACACTGGCTCACTAGTCACCCTGCGGATTACCAGTTCGATCCTGGCTAAATGACTAGGACTTTCGTGATGGCTTAGAACATCTGCGAAGAGCGAAGTAAAATAAAAGGCCCTCATCTATGCAAGTAACACAGACAAGGGCCACAGTCATTGCCGCAAAACCACTACGCTACATGCTCTAGCACAAAGTAGCGCCCTGGATTCCAGCTTTGGACGACCAGGAAGAGTCGCCCGGAGTGCTGATGCCAGACGACGTTGTGAATGTGGTCGGCCTGCTCAATGCCTAAATCTTCCTTAGGTCGAATGGTGGAGATCACCTGGTAATCACGATTCAAGATGTAAATCGGGGCAGGGCGGCCTTTTTCGGGATCGTCCAAACTACCCACCACCGCAAACCACTCGTTCCGCCATTGCGTAAAATCAATGCCGCACGGACGCGAGCCAGATGGCAAGGGATGAGCATCCACCCACTCGCCTTGCGTCGTGGTCACGGCGATGCGCGAGTGGGGGCGGTCGGCAATGGCAAGATGATGGGAGTGGGGGGTGAGATTGATGCCGTGGGCCGTACCGAAACGCCCGTGATGATGCGGGTCGTCGCTCTTGCCACCGAAGATATTAACCCAGCAATGGGTTGCCAGGTCGACAGTTGAGATATAGTTTGATCCATAGCCATCTGCCACCAGCAATTGATCCTCCACCAAGAGGGTATCCGTGGGCTTAAAGAGTTGTTCGGCGGCTTGATATTCAGCCAATTCTGGCCTTGTCAGCATCATCTCCACATCACCCTCCAGGCTGACAATGGCGACTAACGCGTTGTTATTGGCTGGGAGAAAAAGGCGGGGCTTACCCTCGAACTCAGCGATTTTGGTGCTGTGAAAGTTGATATCGCGCAGATGGGGAGGCAGGTCAATGATCTCTTGGATAGTAAGATCAGGGCTAATCCGCAGCAGCCCGCACTCAACCATACCATAGTAAAGATGCCCATAGCCAGGTCGCTTGTCGATGGCAAAGCCACCGTGGAGCCTGCTCTCTTGGGCCAATGCTGCCGGGGGCAAACGCCGTAAATCTTCGCAGCAAGAAAACACAAAAGGGGCTTGACCACTCTGCCGTATGGACATAATCGTTCCAACTCCAATACTAGTGGGAAATTAGGTGGGATGAGATAAGGTGAGATGAGATAAGGTGGATTGAGATGATGGTCAGTATATCATTGCTCGCTAGACGGTACTGGCAATTGCGAGTGTCAGCGCCTTGTCCAACGGAAGAGCAACCCCGCTGGCATAAGCCGCATCCCAGGCAGATGGGCTAAGTGCAGCACGGGTGAGTTCATAAGCGCGATTGTAGTAAAGCCGTGCTTCGTTCAGCGGGCGCAATTGGCCTGTCCTGCGGCGTAGTTCCTCTGCAACACCCAGCCAACGCACAGCCATCTCTGGCTGCCCTTGTTCCACAGTCACAGCCGCCAATGCCTCAAAGGCAATGATCATACCGCTTTTGAAGGTGATCTGTTGGTAGAGACGCAGGCAGTTTCGCAGATACTCTCCCGCCTCGGTCAATTTGTGCATAAGGAGATAGTTGATACCCAGGTTCCGCAGTGACCAGCCCATGAGTTGGAGGTTGTTATGCGCTTGTCCAACGGCGTATGCCTCCTCGAAATGGTGAATGGCACCGGCATGATCGCCACTTTGCATCTGTGCCCACCCCTGTAAATTGAGTGCCACCCCCATACTGTTGGTTCGCTTTTGACTGCGAAAGAGAGGCACAGCCTCGTCCAGCAATTGGGTTGCGCGAGCATGATCCTCATACAACATGACGATGCTGGAAAGCTGCATCAGCACAGTTGCCACAAACCACGGTTCGTTACGCTGGCGATAGATCTGTAGACTTTCATTCAGCAGTGCCTCGGATTTTTGATAATCGGTCAAAGTAGAGGCCAGGATGCCCATCTGAAAAAGCGTCCAGGCAATATTAAGCTCGTCATTATGCGTGCGCCAGATTGCCAAGGCTTCCTCATAACAGCGCTGGGCCGCAGCATACTCGGCCATCGCATGTTCCATCTCGCCCAACTGTGTGAGTGCCTTGGCGCGAGCCAGTGGCTGCGTGGTAACGTCTGCCACTGCCAGCGCGTTCCGCAGCCATTCGCGTCCCTCGATCCAGGCATCGCTCATATACCAAAAGCGCCCCAAGGCTCCTACCAGCCGCAAGCCCAACTCCGGGGCGCGCAGCGCACTGACCGACCACTCTAATACAGCGCGCAGATTGCCTTGTTCACCCCACAATTGCTTGAACCATACTGGTGAGACATCGGCATAGTGTTGCGAGTCTACCTGCTCGGCCATTGCCAGGAAATATTCAGCATAGCGGCGCGCTATCTCTTCTTCCTCACCCATCTCCACCAGCTTATCGCGTAGATATTGGCGCAACAATTCGTGCATCTCATAGCGCAGCGTTCCGTCGGGCGCGGCAGCTTCGGTTTCGGCGCGCACCAGCGACTTGTCAATCAAGGCAGCAAGGTCGGGTAATGTCGCCCTGGCAACAGCTTGGGCCGCTTCGCGACGGAAGCCACCGCGGAAGATGGAAAGACGTGCGGCAGCGCGTTGTTCTTCGGGAGCAAGCAATTTCCATGAATGTTCAAAGGCAGCGCGCAAGCTGCGATGGCGCGCGGGTGCGCCACGGTCGGCCAGCGTTAGAAAGTCCAGGCTGCGGCTAATCTCAGTCGCGATCTCCTCTGGTGTGAGCATGCGTACCCAGGCCGCGGCCAGTTCAATGCCTAGGGGCATGCCACCCAGCAGGGTGCAGAGTCGAACGATGGCCGCGCGATTGGCAGGGGTCAAGGCAAAGGAGGGTAGAACCTGGCGCGCGCGCTGCAAAAACAAGATCACCGCTTCGCTGGCTGCCACATCCCCGCTTTGCGCCGCATGAGGCACCTCTAGCCCGCCCAATTCCACGATGCACTCCCCACCCAATCGCAATCGCTCGCGCGAAGTAATCAACAGGTGGACACCTGGTATGTGCTGCAAGATATGGTCAACGAGGTGCGTGATCGCATCGCCATCCAGCGCCAGCAGATGCTCGAAGTTGTCCAAGACCAAGAGTAACGATTGGCCTTGCAGCAGCGCATTCAACTGGGCTGTGCTGCTATCCCCTGCCAGCGTCGCATTCATGGCTCCTGCAATTGCCGAGGGTAGTTCTACGGCATTCGAGATTGAAACCAGCGGCACAAAGAGTGCGCCATTGGCAAAGTGCTCGTCCAACCTATGGGCCATGTGCAGCGCTAACCGGGTTTTGCCGATCCCGCCTGGCCCAAGCAACGTGACCAGGCGATTTCCCTCTTCGACCAACAACCGTTGGAGCAAGTTGGTTTCAGGTTGGCGACCCACCAGCACAGTGGCGGGCAAGGGCAAATGCGTAGAAGGGGCTGGACTCGTTGTAGTAACCGCCGGAGGTGTGGCATCGCGGCTGCCAGCACTGCTTTCATCATCAGCAACGTTGAGGGAAGTGCGCGCCTGGCGAATAAAAAGATCGCGCTGATCGGCAGGCAGGGCCAAGACTTCGGCCAACTTCTCTGCCATCTCCAATGAAGGGCGGCGCTTGCCACTTTCAAAAAAACGGATGGTCTGGACAGAACAAAAGGCTAATTCAGCGAGTGCTTCTTGCGTTAGATCGCGTTGGGCACGCAGCCGTTTGAGCCAGCGCGCAAAAGAGAGAGGGGTGGTTTGGTTCGACGTCACGCAATGAGCCTCTTGTGATCCTACTAAGTTGCGGCTGATAAGTTATTGACTAAGTTGATAGTAAAACCCTTGCAACCCTATTTGCCAACGCTATTTGCTAGTCAGGAGATGGGCAAAGATGGGTGCATTGTAGCACAGCGTGTAGCAGCTTTTGTAGTAGTTAGTTGCTGTTATATACAGTGAGAACATGATGAAATGGAGACATAAAAGGCCAACAAAGCGAAGGGCCAAAGAACCATATCACCGGGAGCCAAGCATGTTGAATCGGGTAGACAATGAGAGCACAGACGACAGCACGGATGACAAGACAGACAGAGCCAATACAGGCAAAGCAAACACCGAACAACCGAGCCATGTGCACAACGCTCACGAGGGAAAGCTTCTGAACGTTGGGAGCTTGCAACTAACCATCAAGGCTACGGGGGGCGAGACCGATGGCCGTTTTACTCTGGTCGAGATCACCGTTCCCCCCTACTTCTCAGATGCCTGGCCTCATTTCCACCAGCAGACCACCGAGTCTATCTATCTGCTCCAAGGCATGTTGGCGGTGACGTTGGGTGAAGAGACGATGGTGGTACGCCAGGGTGCTGTTATTGTGGTGCCGCCCTATCAGGTACACCGCTTCTGGAACCCGACAGCCATCCCAGCAACCTATCTCGCCTTCTTCACACCCGCGGGCAGCGAAGAGTATTTCGAGGCACTGGCCGAGGTAGGGCAGACAGAGGCAACATGGCCCCCTTCAGATCTAGCCCGGCTCTTGAATTTGGGCATGGCGTATGACCACTTTCCGGCAGCGTCCTCCATCTCAACTGAGCAGGCTTAATTTTATACCGAAATAGGGTCTAGTAGCTAGGCTCAACAGATTATTCGACTGGTAGTACAAGTTGGCAGTAAAAGCTCGCAGTAAAAGCCAGCAGTGAAAGCCAGCAGTGAAAG
>CAMPHP010000289.1 GCA_946885925.1 uncultured Litorilinea sp. | reverse complement strand
TCACATCACCCATGACCAGCGCAACCAACTTCGTCCCCAATGAATCAGCCAACTCGCGGCCCTTACCCATCACTTCCCAACTAGAAGAGATCACTTGGCCGTTGTTTTGTTCAACCCATACCAGCACCGTCATCTCAGTTTCCTACTTTCTATAGCACTTTCTCCGCCAGCAACGCATCAACCAACTGAGCCGCTTGCTCTTGAGGCGTCCCCTCGATCATGCGGACTTCGGTCTTGCGCATCTCTGGCTTGCGTAGGTTTGTCCATTGGGTACGTGCAGAGGTAGTCTCTACGCCTAGCTCCGCCACACTTATCGTCGGAATCTGCGCTTTACCTGCTTTGCGAATCCCCATAAAGCTGGGATAGCGCGGCTCGTTGATCTCCTTGCTCACGCTCACCACCACGGGCAGCGGTGCTACCACCGTCTCTTGTGCGCCATCAACCAAACGCTCTATGGTAATCAGATCATCGGCAATGTCCACAATCTTGATCACATTGCTCAAGAGAGGCCAGTCCAGCTTGCGCGCCACCCCGACCGGCACTACACCGGAGTTACCATCTACGCTCTGCTTGCCCATCAGCACCAGATCAACATCACCCTCGCCGCGAATCGCCGCGGCCAGCACCGCCGCAGTTGTCCAGACATCGCCGCTAGCCACACCGGCGTTATCAATGAGCTTTGCTTCGGCAACACCCATGGCAATCGCATGCTTCAGCGCATCCACCGTATCAGGCCCCCCCAACGAGAGCGCAATCGCATCAGCGTCAAAACGCTCCCCCAACTGAATGGCTTCTTCCACGGCAAATTCGTCCCACGGATTAATAACCAAGGTGGCCTTAACATCTCCTTGGCGCACATCATCCACCGTCACCGTGGGCAGTTCGGCAGTATCCGGCGTCTGTTTGATTAAGACAGCTATCTTCATCTTGTTCTCCTACACGCGCATCGCGCAACGCTGCGCGACAAATGGCCTAGATCCATGATTGGTTTTATCTAGGAGTATAGCCTGAAATTGAATGAGAGTGCGAAAAATAGAGGTTATAAGCAGCCCGGCCCTTCCACAATGCGCCCAGGGGTTGCGCCAGTGTGAGAGCCATTCGCCAACACTTGCGTACCGTTCACCCAGACATCGCGCACACCCACCGACAGTTGGTGCGGCTGCTCAAAGGTAGCCCGGTCGATCACCGTCGCCGGATCAAAGACCACCACATCGGCATAACAGCCTACATGCAGCCGTCCCCGATCATGCAACCCCAAACGGCTTGCGACCGCCCAACTCATCTTGCGGATCGCATCTTCTAACGGCAGCACCCTCTCCTCGCGCACATATTTGCCCAAGATGCGCGCATACGAGCCATAGGCGCGCGGATGATAAGGGCCTAGCGCCGCAGCCCAGTCTGGGTCCAGCCCACCTGCATCAGTGCCCACCATCACCCACGGCTGTTGTAATTGCAGCTTGACATTCTCCTCGTCCATCATGAAATAGATGGTGCTAATGCGCTGGTTCTCTTCGGCAAGCAGATCCATCGCGGCATCGATCCACTCCTGCCCGCGCATGGAAGCGATCTCCGACAGGCGTTTGCCCACATAGCGTTGGTGTTCCGCCTTGGCAAAGCCGACCGGCATCACCCCCTCTGGCCCACAGAGATCAGCCATCGCTTCCCAGCTACCCGATGGGTGAAGTGCCTCAGCACGAATCTTGGCGCGCATATCGGGATTGCGCAGATTCTCATAAAGCTTACCCCCTGCCGCTGCCCAGGGTGGCAACACCGAGGTCAACCCCGTCCCTGCGCCCACATAGGGGTACATATCACAGGTTATATCCTGTCCCTCCGCGCGTGCTTTGTTAATCGTCTCAATCAGCGCGGGCATCTTCTGCCAGTTGCGCTTTCCTGCTGCCTTGAGGTGATAGGTATGAACTGGCAAGTTAGCAGCGCGGCCAATCTCCAATGCCTCGGCATAACCTGCCTCAAGCCCGTCTGCCTCCGAGCGGACATGGGTAATGTAAATCCCGTTGTACTCTGCTACAACCTTGCAGACTTCAATCAACTCTGAGGTATTCACATAGGCACTTGGCGGGTAAATCAGTGCATAGGAGACCCCAAACGCGCCCTCTTCCATTGCCTTGGCAGTCACGCGGCGCATGACCTCGAGTTGATCAGCGTCCGCCGACCCCATCTCCATGTCCATTGCATAGCGTCGCACGGTGCCGCCCCCGATAAACGCGCCAATGTTGGGCGAAACCCCGCGATCAATCATCGCATCAAGCCAATCACGAAAGCGTGTCCAGGTGGGAATCTCTTCTTTCCACTCCGGTGCAAGTTGCAGCATGGTATTGCGAGAATAGGGTGATTGGTCTTCATGCCCGCCAACAGGTGCGGGCGTGCTATCCTCGCCCATGATCTCGGTCGTCACCCCCTGCGTAATTTTAGAGAGACAACGCGCATCCACCATCAATGGCACAATCGAGTGACTGAGAATGTCAATAAAGCCAGGGCAAACGACCATCCCCGTTGCATCGCTCACCAAAGCGGCTTGGTCATGGGCAATCGCGCCAGGCGGTGTGATGGCAGCGATCCGGTCGCCCTGCAACGCCACATCGCCATAGAACCAGGGATTGCCCGTACCATCCACCACTTTTGCGCCTGTAATCAGCACATCGTAACTCGACATCAGCCTGTCTTTCTGTTGATGCTAACAACTGTTGATGCTAACAATTCGAGCACCCAAAACTTGCCCCTCTGCTGCCGCTCTCTCTAGATAGCGCAGCAGCCCGCAGAACGCGGCATGACATGCGCGCCCAAAGGACTCCCGCCTCTGAGCGCGGCTCTGTCACCCCGCAGGGGTCTCTCTGCTCCGATGGTTGACCAGAGAGACCCCTGCGGGGTGACAAAACAGGTTGGCCTGTCACTCCGTAGGAGTCTCTCTGCTGCCGCCACCTGTGGCATGACAGAAGTATCCAGCAGCTTTTACGACTCTTGAATCGGCCAAATATCGCGCCGCGCCTTGCGATAATCCAACAGCTTGAAGTCGGGCACCAACGCCCCTGGTGCGGCTACATAGAGAATCTTTGTCGCAATCGGCGCAAACCCCGCATAGAAATGTTGCATGGACTTCACCACCAAAATCTTCTTCTGCAACGGGTCAATGCCCACGTTGGAAAAAGCATGGGGGCTAAATGTCTGCGTGCGTTGGGACATAATCACAACATCAACGTCATTTGGGCCGTGCAGCGCCACAGCAGTACCCAGCACATTCAAACCAGTACCAAAGCGTTGGGTGGCATTATGGACGATCTTGCCAATACGCACGGGCAAATCCACCGGGTTACCCGACATTGGCCCCATCTTGCCACCAATACGCAGCGTAGTCTCCGCCCCTTCCCCATTCTCCTCAGCCACTGCCACAGCAACCGGATCCCAGATACAGCCAATCGCTGCATTACCGACACCTCGTTCCAAGATACGCCATAGCACAAAGGTCGAATCATTTGGTGCGCCACCACCTGCATTGTCCGCCACATCGGCCAAAACCACTGGCCCTTGTGCCGCGGCAAGGGCTTGATCCAGCGCCTCATCAATGCTGAGATAGGTGGGCTGGAGCGTGTGACGTTGGGCATAGAATTCAGCTGCAAGTTGCTCTGCCAACGCCTGCCCCTGCTCCGGCTTGCCATCAGTCACAACCAGCACGCGCGTCCCCAAATCGGGTACATCTCCCCACGGGAATCCATGCCCCAACGAGACCGACAGCACCCCATCCTTGCCCTCTAGCTCTTTCATACGATTGACAAAGGCGCGCACAGGTGGATGAGAGGTGTGAAAGACGCCGATCATGCCACAATCCGCCAGCGCGGTGACAGGCTTTATTTTGCCCTCGGCGGCGTCGGCAATGATGGCAAAGAGTTCTTCCGCCCGTTCCACCATATCCGTGTGCGGGTATTCCTTATACGTGATAACCGCATTCGCATTTATCACCAGCACCGAAGTCAAATGGCAGTGCAGATCAAGCTCCACACCAATCGGTACATCAGGCCCAACAATCTCCCGCACCCGCGCAACCAGATCCCCCTCACAATCATCATAGTTATGCGCTACCATTGCACCGTGCAAGTTTAACAGCACCATATTGACCGGCATTGCCTGCTGCAAGTCGGCCAGAACTTCATCGCGCAGCGATTCATAGACGGTACACAATGTATAGCCTGCGGGCTGGGCAAAGGCAGAGATGCTCTCGACAAAGCTCCATCCGCGTGCTTGACTCAACTCCCTCCAACGCACTGCGACCAACGCATTACTGTTGGGGTCCTCACCATGATCACCCCCGCGCCGCAAGTATGAAGATTCAAAGCTCTGCATACCCGTAAGAAAGGGCGAAAAGGTATTCGTTTCGGTCATTAATGTAGCTGCAAAGACGCGCATTGGTCATAACTCCAGACTCTTCAGGGAAATTAACCACGGAGTAGTGGTAGAAGGTAATCTCACATTACTATCATAAGTTGTCATAGGCATAAGTTGTGATAGGTGTAGAAAACGTAATCCTGAGGCGCTGTTTTGACTCCCAAGTCGTTTAATAATCTGAGAAGTTGTGCGCGATGATCTGTACCATGATTCCCTACATGGAGAAGCACTTGCCACAAGATAAGATCTTTGTCTTCTCCATCTGCGAACGGTTTTTCGAATAACATATCGTCCCGCAAGTTTGCAAGATAATCGCGCATATTTTGCTCAACGTTGTCCCAGTGTGTACGAATAATTTTCCGTTCGCTTGCGGGCCGTAGGCCATCATCAAAGTTCGTGGGATCAAACGGTTCTGGGATTTCGACGCCTCGCAATCCGCTAAACCATGCATCATCAACACTCATGAGATGAACAATTTGGTTTCGGACAGACCCCATAGAGTAGTCCACATTTTGGACGAACTGTTCATGGGATAATGAAGTGATATAGGTATCCCATATTTTACGATTTTCAGTGAAGTGATAGTCGTAGAAATGACGAAAGGCATCTGCATTCATGCCGGTACTTGCCCCCCTGTATGCGACTGTATGTGATCAAAAGCATTTAACAAAACAAGCAGCAATAAACCATCGGGCATGTCTTGCGCTGGGCCGGAACGCTGCCATCTGTGGCGGCATAACCGTCTACACTGCATAATATCTACGCTGCATAATAATCGTAAATGGCACGGGCGATATGACCAAATGCGCTGTCTATATCATACATCCGCTGTCGTTCAGCAGCGGGGTCGCCCTTGACTGCCTTACTATCCCACTTCGAAAATACGGTGACAGCTACATGGTCTTGCTCACCTACGTAAATGATGCCGGCATCATTACGGAAGCCATCCAGCGTTC
>CAMPHP010000288.1 GCA_946885925.1 uncultured Litorilinea sp. | reverse complement strand
GGCATACGAGATGCTCAGGAGTCTCGTGGGCTCGGAATGTGTATAAGAGACAGACTTTTAAGTTGGCCGATTGCCTTTACTGCCTTTACGACCGAGCACTTTGGTGAGCATCCGGTCTATGGGGAATTGTTCTCTATCCCCACAGGCATGAGTAGCATCATGATCGGCTATCAGGTCGATGCTGCCAATGCGCTGCTGCTCTTTATGTCATCGTTTCTGCTGTTGATGATCTTCATCTATGCCAGTGGCTACATGACATTCCCAGCCCATCTAAACCCAGAGATGTATCCCGTCTCTTATCAGCAGGGAAAAGACCCACGCTATAGCCGCTTCATGGCCTACATTAGCTTGTTTGCCACGGGGATGCTGGGGTTGATTGTCTCCAACTCCCTGATAACCTTTTTCATCTTCTGGGAGATCATGGGCCTGTGTTCGTATCTGCTGATTGGTTTCTGGTATGAGAAGCCAACCGCGCGGGCTGCCAACATTAAAGCATTCATGACGACCCGTATCGGCGATACGTTTATGTTTGTGGGTATGATGCTGCTCTACTTCCTGAGCGAACCATCTAGCCTTCAGTTTAACCAAGTTTTGCAGATTGATAGTCTGCACCGCTTGGCCGAGATCTCAGTGACACTCCCGCTGCTGGACATTACCATTCCCGTGATTGCGTTGATAGCGGTGCTCATCTTCTTTGGTACGGTCGGTAAGAGCGCGCAGTTCCCACTGCACGTCTGGTTGCCCGATGCAATGGAAGGCCCGACACCAGTTAGCGCCATGATTCATGCAGCGACGATGGTCTCTGCGGGTGTTTTCTTGGTGATCCGGATGTACCCGCTCTTTGCTGTTGCGGGTGAAGCTGCGCCGTGGGTGTTGAACTTTGTCGCCTTTATCGGTACCTTTACTGCGATCTTCGCTTCGACAATTGCGTTGGCTCAGTGGGACATCAAGCGGGTGCTGGCCTATTCCACCATCAGCCAACTTGGTTTCATGATTGCTGCGCTGGGTGTCGGTGCATATGGCCCAGCCTTGTTCCATCTGATTACCCATGCCTTTTTCAAGGCACTCTTGTTCTTGGGTTCCGGTAGCGTGATCCATGGTGTTGAGCATGGCTTCCATCACGCCCACGCTGCCCACGGACATGATGCACACGCCCATGACGAACATGCCCACGATGCACACGCCCACGATGCACTGGTCTACCGCAGCGATGGCGTGCTCAATCCCAACGATCCGCAAGACATGCGTAACATGGGTGGCTTGCTGGGGCGGATGCCAATTACTGGATGGACCTTTATCCTTGGCGGATTGGCGTTGAGCGGCTTCCCCCTGATTACCGCTGGCTTCTGGTCGAAGGATGAAATTCTTGCCTTTGCTTGGGCAGGACAGCGCACCGCAGTCTTCTGGACGCTGGCAATCGCGGCTTTCCTTACCGCATTCTATACAGCACGCCAAATTGGGTTAACGTTCTTTGGCAGTCCACGCACTGAGGGGGCAGTTCATGCACCCGAGAGTGTGCGAAGCATGACTTGGCCTTTGATCTTGATTACCCCGTTTGCGATCGGGTTGGGCTGGTTTGGCATTCCTGAGCACTTCCCAGGGATTGGTGGCATCGTCCCTAACTGGCTCGAGCATTACCTGGAACCTTATGTGGAGTATCTAGGCTTTCATGTCGCCCATCCTGAGTTCGATATGACGCCGCTGCTGGTCTCCATTGCGGTGGCATTGGGTGGCTTGTTGGTGGGTTTCCTTGTCTATGGTCGTGGCTTGGCGGTGGGACAGATTGACCCATTGCGCCGGTTGTTGGGGCCGATTTGGGTACTCTTCCACAATAAGTACTATGTGGATGAACTCTATAACAGTACAATCGTCCCCTTCTCGCTCGGCCTAAGCAAGTTCCTCTACTACTTTGACGATAAGTGGGTCATCGATCCCCTTATCAACGGCATTGCTAGTGTATCAAGCTGGTTCGCCAAATTCCTGGCCGCCTTTGACCGTTTGGTGGTGGATGGAGCCGTTGGTGGAGCCGGTTGGCTTGCAGACCGTATGGGCCGCGTGTTGCGCCTAACACAAGACGGTCATGTTCAGGTGTATTTGATGGTGGCCGTGGTGACGGTTGCGGTGTGGCTGCTGTTGAAGGTCATGCCGGTCATTATGACTTTGGTGTAGTGCACAGTGGTGTAGTGCACAGTGGTGTAGTAGGCGGTTTTGTTGTCGGTTTGCTCACAGATTTAGTCGTCGCTTTCGCTGCGGGTAAATTTGAGGCATAGCCGGGTCTGGATAAAATCAGTGCGTATCCAGTTCCTTGCTATGTCTTCATATAAGAAGTCTTGATACGAGATTCGTTGCGGTCTTTTGAACGCCAAAACAGGGATCTGTGGAGGGTAATTCGATGGAATTCCTGAACCAATGGGTATTGCCGATCATCCTAATCTGGCCGTTGGTGTCTGCCGTCTTGGTACTGTTGACATCAAACGAGCGCACGATTAAATGGGGATCGGTCGCGGCAAGCTTACTGCCGTTGGGTCTCAGCATTTATATGCTGGTGGCCTATGACTTCAATGCGGGTGGGATGCAATTCGAGGTGAGAATACCCTGGATTGAATCGCTAGGAGCGAGCATCCACCTGGGTGCAGATGGTCTGAGCGTACCGCTCATTTTCTTGACAGCGCTGCTCTCGACGTTGAGCATCTACTACAGCGTCTTTACCATCAATACGCGTGTCAAGGAATACTTTGCCATGTTCCACCTGTTGGAACTAAGCATGCTGGGCGTCTTTGTCGCTCTGGACTACATCCTGTTCTATGTCTTCTGGGAGATCAGTCTGGTTCCCATGTACCTGTTGATTGGTATCTGGGGCGGACAGGATCGCAGCTACGCTTCGCTCAAGTTCTTTATCTATACCCTGGTCGGATCGGTGGCGATGCTTCTGGCAATCCTCCTGGTCTACTTTGCCACGGGTACATTTAATATTCTCGAGGCAGCGGCACTGCGTCCATTCCAAGATTTGCCAGCAGATCGAGCTTTGCTCTTCACCAGCTTGGCCTTCTGGGGCTTTTTCTTGGGCTTTGCCTTCAAGGTGCCAAGCTTTCCCTTCCATACCTGGTTGCCTGATGCCCATACAGAAGCGCCCACTGCAGGTAGCGTGATTCTGGCGGGTGTGATGCTAAAGCTGGGCGCTTATGGCTTCATGCGCATCATTTTGCCCACCTTGCCGACGGCGAGTGAGTTTTGGGCGATGTGGATTGTGGCTGTGGGAGCGATTGCGATTGTCTATGGTGCCTTTGTCTGTGTAGCCCAAACCGACCTCAAGCGGTTGATTGCCTATAGCTCGGTCAGTCACATGGGCTATGTCATGCTGGGAATCGGTGCGGCGGCAACTGTATTGACGCCGGAAAGCGCGACACAGGTTGCCCAGAGATTTGGTCAGAGCACTGAGGCGGTTATGGATAGTGCTACGATGGCGCTGAATGGGGCCGCACTGCAAATGTTCAATCATGGCATTATCACAGGTGCCTTGTTCCTCTTGGTGGGTGTGATCTACGAACGTGCCCATACCCGGCAGATTGATCTGTTTGGCGGGTTGAGCTCACGCACACCGGCCTATTACGGCATGATGTTGGTGGCAGGCTTTGCCAGCTTGGGCTTGCCAGGTCTGGCGGGCTTCTGGGCCGAGTTCTTCACCTTCCGAGGTGCCTTTGCCTTGGTGCCTTACTGGGCGGCTTTTGGTGCCATCGGCATCATTATCACTGCTGTCTACATTCTGTGGCGCATCATTAACAATATCTTCTTGGGCAGCTATGACCCGCACAAGATTCACCACTGGACGACAGTGGATGGGCACGAAACGGATGGCCCGACGGACATGGCGGCGTTTGAGAAGCTGACCCTTTGGCCTTTGATCATCGGCATGTTCATCATCGGCGTCTATCCTACCGTCGTGCTCGTGTACTTCAACGGCTCGTCGATAGAACTGTTGCAGTTTATCCAGGGCCTGCTGTAAAGGGGGCATATCTTGAACGAGATCGGCTTTGGCGCACTGGGTGGGATACTACCTGAAATTATCCTGCTGATCGGTGGCCTCCTGATCCTGCTGTTAGACATGGCTCAAACCGACGAACAAGATTCGGGTAAGGGCTTTATGGCGGTGACGGTTGTCTTTCTCATCGTGGCGCTCGTAGGTGTCATCTTGCAGTTGGGGATGCCCGCTTATGTTGCGCTGGCGATGGTAGATATTGACCCGTTTGCTACCTTTCTAAAGATTCTCGTCTATACAGGCATGATCTTGGTGGCAATCGGCGGCGGCAGCTACATGAACAAGCGCGCGACCGCGCGTGGCGAGTTCTGGACGCTCTTTATTTTTGTAACGCTAGCCATGAGCATTGCGGTTAGCGCCAATAACTTGCTGCTGATCTTCCTAGCTATTGAGTTCCTGTCAATCACAAGCTACATTCTGGCAGGCTTCCTGCGTGAGAATCGCCGCAGCTCTGAAGCAGGACTCAAGTACTTTATCTATGGTTCGGTGGCATCGTCGGCAATGCTCTATGGCATGAGCCTGCTCTATGGTGCAGGTGGCAGCATTTACTTGCGGAATATTGGAGAGGCACTGGCGGCCAATGCTGAGTTGGGTAATATTATTCTGCCCGCGGCACTGCTTACGTTGGTCGGTCTTGGTTTCAAGGCCAGCCTTGCGCCCTTTCATCAATGGACGCCGGACACCTATGATGGTGCGCCGACCCCTATCACAACCTATCTTTCTACTGCTTCGAAGGCAGTTGGATTTGCTGTGATGGCGCGAACCTTGGTTGTGGCGCTGGGTGCTTATCGTGTCGAATGGGTTCCCATTCTCGCTGGTTTAAGCATTCTGACCATGGTGGTGGGTAACTTGGCGGCCTTGCGCCAATCCAATGTCAAGCGTATGTTGGCCTATAGCTCGATCGGGCAGGCTGGGTATGTGCTGATGGGGCTGACCGCAGTGGTTTCTAGTGGTGAAGGCGACCTGACTACGCTGGGTATGAACGGGATCAATGGGCTGCTGCTCTATCTCATTGCCTATCTCTTCACCAACATCGGTGCCTTTATGGTCGTGTTGGCTGTGGAAGAGACTACGGGTAGCACGGAGATTGGCGCTTTTGGCAGCCTGGCACAACGTGCACCGGGTTTGGCATGGGCAATGTTTATCTTCTTGCTCAGTCTCACAGGGATTCCGCTGACTGGCGGTTTTGTCGGTAAGTTCTATGTCTTTGGTGCTGCAATCCAGCACCAATATTTCTGGCTGGTGATTGTAGCGATTTTCACCGCTGGTATCGGTGCGTTCTACTATCTGAACGTCGTGCGTGTCATGTTCTTTACCGATAAAGAAG
>CAMPHP010000287.1 GCA_946885925.1 uncultured Litorilinea sp. | reverse complement strand
ATGCGCCCCCACCCCGACGAATTGGTGATTGCGCGGTGTCGCCGAGATTGGCACTGTGAGCGACTGGTTTGGTTCTAGCGGAAACTCTACTTGACGCACCAAACGGGTCGCCTCTGTAGGCGAATCCATCTCAAAGGTAACGAGATTCTCATCGTCCATGCCTTCGACACGGAATGGAATCACGCTGTTACCGCGGTTCTCTACGGGCAATTTCAGTTGTGCCGTGCGCCGGAAATAGTCCACCGACTGCTGCCGTGGGGTCACATCCCCCACATGAAAGTCGAAGTATGGGTTGATGACCAGGCTAATGGCGCGTTGGGCGCGGTGCCCTGGATAGTTGGGGGACGTTACCACCACTGCCAGTTGATGTACACCAGCGCGGCTCGTAGGCAGACGTGGTGGCGTAATGCTCACGCTGACCGCGGCGCGGCCTCCTTCAAAGAGATTCACCGAACCAGGTTCAATCGTGACCCAACTACCATCAATCCACCCTTCAACGTGCACATCAAAGCGGGCAACAAGGCCACCACCATTAGCAATATTGAGCTGCCAAGTTGCACTTTCTTCAACCGAGATAGTAACCTCTCGCGTTGAGATCTCTACGACCAAGATCTCATCAATTACATCATTAAGTGTTTGCAGCGGTGCATGGACAGCCTGCGCGCCATTTGACTCCGCCGCTTTGTCCTCGGCGGGTAGGGTTATGGGGGACGCACTCACGGGAGGCACAGCAGCCCCGTCTCCAACCATTGTGGCTGCTTGCGTTGCCGCGGTAGGTGCAGCGGATAGCTCAACGGGTGGTGCTACATTCTGCGCAACAGGGGCAGCACCCGGTCCTACTAGGGATGGTGGCGGTGGACTCACAAAGGGCGGCGTCGCCAAAGACGCGGCAGTCACAGCAGGCGCAGGCGAGGCAAGCAAAGGAGCAGGCTGCGTGCTGACCGTGCTCGGGATAGGAGTTATAGAGGCGCTGGTTGTCGAGCTAGATGCCGGGAAAGTTGGCGCATCGCCATTGCCCTCGACCAAGATCATGGTAAATCCATCAAGCAGGATGGTGTCCCATGCTTGTAAGGGATAGGTCTGGTCAGCATCTAGCTGCTGGTTGCCTACGGTAACTTGCGCCCCAGGGGTAATCACTGAAACTTGATAAGGACGTGTGCGATGGTCAATGACAAGGTGAAAATCAGCAACCCCCTGTCCACTCAAAACCACATCGTTGGAGGGATGGCGACCGACATTCGTAACTCCATCACGTTCATCTAAATCAAAAAAGATTAGATCTCCCTGTGGGGAGACCACTTCTAATTGGTCACGCTGTGCCATCGATTCGCTAATCCGTCTATCCCAAAGCTATCACAGCACTCATGTCGAGTCCTGCACGTATCATCCTGGCTTATTTACAAGGGTTTATAAGAACTGTACAGCCAGCCACCAGCTTATCGCCGCGGCGATGAGCACCAGAACACCCGTCATGACTAAGCCAAGAATCGCGGACCAGCGTGACGAGGAGGCGAGGCGGATGCTACCTTCTTCGATCACTGGCTGTGCATTCTCATCGCCTACAGCACGCGAGATAATACGAAACGTTTGGTGTTCATTACCCGCAACACGCGTGCGTGCGCCCACAAGAATATCAAGCGTAACAGTTTCGCCAGGGTTGATCGGCTGGAGATAGACCCACTGGCGCGCACCTGAGGACTCAGCAGCCACCGTGTGACCGTTCGTTCCATTCGTCCCGTTGCCACCTTGTACGCCCTGTCCTGTTAGATCATAGAGGCGGCTCGCTGATCGCGTCGCACCTGCATACGCCGCCGCAGCCGTTGCCGTCATCATGCCCCCAGCGCGGCTTGCTCCGGTTGCTACCACATCGCGCGTACTCTCAGCCGTAGCCACTCGCCCCACTTGATTAGCAGCCTCGCCAGTGTTTTGCACCAGCTTTGACCCCATTTCGGTTTTGTTTAAGCGATCAAACTGGCGGCGGACATACCGGACGCGTGACGCGATCATCTGCCCGCGTCGAATCTGCATCGAGACGGTACGCAGCGGGCGCGCCAATGCGGGTGGCAAGAACATGGCGAGCGAGGACAAAATAGAGGAAATAATGCGCCCTACGTCCGAAGCCTCGTCCAGCTTATCCCCTAGCTCATCCATATTGGTGGGAACCTTTGGCAGTTCTCCATTGCCCTGCAAATTGGGTATCTGCACGCCGCCAATGTTAGGTCGCCCTGGCAGCCCTGGTGTGCTTGGTCGAACCGAGGTTGCACCCTCAGCACTGGTCAACCGTGTCACAGGCGGCAGCCCCAACACCACACCATTCAGGCTAAAGCGAAAATTGAGAATTCCCGCAGGGTCTTCGCCGCGCAACAGATAGCCGGTGGCAACGTTACCCATGTTGGAAAGCGTAAGGCGCATGGGCGTCAATTTCTGTTCCTGTGCGCTGCGCCGCGCAGTGCGTAGCGCCGACAAGATCATCCACAGCACCACCAATCCAATCAAACCAATCGCCGCCCATGCCAGCAAACGCCCCCAGTTAAAGGCTGGCACAGCAGGCAGGAACGAGGCGGGTGTGGGAGTTGGCACAGGCGTAGGCAACAGTGGAGCGACAAGCATAAAATCAAAGGTGCTCGTTGCCTCATGCCCTGCATCATCGCGAGCAATCACCGACACCGTATGGCTCCCTGCCGCAAAGTCACTTGTATCAAAGCTAGCCGTAAAGGGCGGCTGAAGGTCGGCGTTAATCAACTGCTGGTTTACATAGAACTCTACGCGCGGGCTGCCACTAAACACCTCGACATCCGCATTGATCGTGACCGCATCACCCACCTCAATTTCGCCATCGCTACTGGCTGGGGCCAAGGTCGCAACCACGGTCACGGGCGCGACAACGGTAAAGCTCACACGAGCGCTGCCCTGGTTGCCCACCGCATCCACCACGACCACATCAACGGTATAGGCTCCCGGCTCCACGGTGTCACTGTTCCACACAATGCTAAAGCTGGTATCCGCCACCTCGGCTAAAATGTCACCATTCAAACGATAGACAACCGAAGTAATTGGCGCAGGCGCATCGGCTTGCGCGGTCAGATTGAGCGCGCCTGAAACGGTACTTTCATCCACCACATTGGGGAAGGTCACTGTGATAGGAAGGCTGCGCGCAATAAACTCGCCAGTCGTTTCCGCCTGCAAGCCATTTGCATCCAGCCCAACGGTAACTGAATGGGAATTGTCGTCGGCCTGTAATGCCGAGGTAAAGTCAAGCCGGTAGCCTTGTTGAAGGAGCAAAGTCAACGTTTGCAGCGCCGAACGCACCTCCATTGCGCTGCCAGCCGCCACTGAATTCCCCCCCGTTACTTGGGCAACGCCAGCCAGGGTTCCAGCGCTCTGAGCATCTACACCAAAGGCCAAAAGATGCACCGGCACTGTCTGTGCGCCCAGGACGCCAATTACATCGGCAAGTGCAATCTGCCCCGTGTTATCTGCGCCATTTGTCAGCACCACCACCGCGCGCCGCCCTTGTGGCAAAGTACCAGCCAAGTTGGTTGCATCAAACAAAGCTTGGTGCAGCCCGTTATCGTTTGCTAGCGTTGGTGTTACGGGCGCGATCGCCGCGATGGATGGCACAGGCTCGACTGCGGCGAGTTTGCGCTTGAGCGTGTTCGCATCCTCCGTTACGGCTTGCACCAAGGTCGGAGCATCCGCGAACGAGTAGATCGCCATTTGATCTTGCGGGCGCAATGCGTCAATCAGGCCATTGGCCGCGGCGCGCAACTGTGCCCAATCCCCAATCGACACGCTGCGATCCAGCACCAACACCAGGTTGAGCGGCTGTGTGGCATCAATTGTCACCGCAATCTGCGCCGGATCAATCGGACGGTTATCCTCACGCACAGAGAAGTTTTGCGCGTTTAATCCCACCAGGGGCAGACCGTTGGCTCCAAAGACATCCACAAAAGCGGATACCGACGGGAACAGGGTATGGTCAACGCGAAGAAGATCCAAACGAGGCGTAGACGCCAGCACCAAGATCTCGACCGATGTCTCTCCTTGGTTACCTGCGCTGTCAGTGACAAGTGCAGTCACCACATGCGGGCCAGGAGCGAGGAGGCTTGTATCCCACGCCACAGCACTCTCAAGATTTGCGGCAGTCCCAATCACCTCGCCATCCACGCGGAATTCGACCGATGCAACCGTGCTTGGTGATGTGGTAGCCGCGATCAAGTTCACAACACCAACCACCGGCTGCCCTGGAACCAGACCCGGAATGGTCACTTCCACTGTGCGAGGACGTGCCACAAACTGGCGGGTAGCGTTTGCATTGACGGTGGGGGCTGTCACCTGGACTTGGGCCGTATGGGGCAAGTTGTCGGCGCTAAGTGAGGAAATGAACTCTACACGATAGCCCTGGCGCAACTGTGGCAGCAGCGATGCCAAGGTCGTTTGGAGTTCATCAGCGGCTCCAATCGCAAAAAAGCGCCCGCCTGTGGCTGCTGCAACTTGGCTAAAGCTCGGTTCGCTCTGTACGCGTGCGCCATACCCGACTACATAAATGGGGATACCTCGCCCGGCTACTTGCGTTGTGACCTCTTCGATAGCGATGCCTGAAATATTATCAGGCGCATCAGCCACCAGGATCACGGCTCGGCGCGCAGGGAGTTGATCCGTAAAACGGTTGGCCGAATCAACCAACGCGGGATTAATAGCGCTAAACTGCCCCCCAGGCGTGACCGCGGCCAAAGCTGCCAGTGCTGCCTCTTTGTCTGCCGTAAAGCCCTGAACAGACTGTACTTCTTCAAAGATGGTCGTAATCGCCACTTGGTCGTTGGCATTAAGCCCAGAGATGATGGTTGCGGCTGCTGCCTGGACTGCCGCCCATGTTGCGGTGTCCGTACTGCGATCCAGCGCGAGCAGCAAGGCCAGCGGCTGCGAACTGTCCGCAGTTACGCTTTGCACGGACGCGGCCTGACCATCCTCTTGAATGGCAAAATTGGCTTGAGCCAACCCGCTTACCGGTGCACCAGTGGAATCCGCAACATCAAGAAAGAGGCTAACGCTCGGAAAAGCCTGATCATCTACCCCCACGACGGTAACACGTCCGACAAGGGCTTGTTGGGCATGCACAGGCAGCGAGAAAAGTGGGAACGAGAACAACACCATAAGAAGCAGTGTTCCTATGATTCCTAGACGCCTGTGCATTTGTCTGTGTAGCTCGCGCCTTTGCCAGCTATGCCGCGGCCAAAGTTCCCTACTGCAGCTCACCCACCGCCCCCTAAAGGCCATGCAATTACTTTCCATTTCGTCATGCGGGATGCTCCCGATACAAAACAATCCGGTACAAAACAATAAAGAGACAGTAAACGTATCGAGCAGCCC
>CAMPHP010000286.1 GCA_946885925.1 uncultured Litorilinea sp. | reverse complement strand
TTTGTGGCGTCGGGCGGCACATTGATTGCGTCGGGGCGCAGTGGCTTGCGCGATGAGAATGGCGACTTGCGTACCCGCCCCGCGCTCAAGAGCCTCCCCATCCAACAAGTACAACGCATTCGCACAGATACCCGATCGTGCTATTTCAAGGTGGAAGATAAGAGCGGCTTCCCCCATCTTGCCGAGACCGATCTAATCTATTTGGATGGTCCCTATGTCTATGCCGACTACGTGGCGGCTGCCGAACCACGGCTCAAGCTCAATCCCCCTCACTCCTTTGGCCCGCCAGAGCGTTGTTATTATACGCAGGTGACAGAGCATCCGGGATTGGTGATCCACCAACATGGTGCAGGCCGGGGCATCTATCTACCCTGGCTGCCGGGCGCACTCTTCCAACGCCAGGGCTATCCGAATACCAGTGACTTTATTGGCGATCTACTGGCGCAGGTGGCGGGGATTGTGCAGGTGGAGGGCAATCTACCACCCCAGGTGGAGGTGACACACTTTACCAATGCTGCTGATGGCAATAGCAATTTTGATCTGGTGCATCTGGTGAATACATCGGGGCACTTTGGCACGAGCTTTTTTGCACCTATCCCGATGCAAAACCTGGAGATCGTGGTGAGCTATCCACAGCCGCCGCAGGGCGTGCGCGGATTGGTCGGAGGGAATGCAATTGACCACACCTGGCACGAGGGGCGGCTGAGCCTGCGCGTGCCTTCCCTGAATCTCTTTGAAGCAATACGCATTGAAGCATAGCAGACGGGACAAGGGCAGAGAGACCCTTGCCGGGTGACAGGGCACGTTACGGGGCGGATTTCTAGCGAATTCTGACCGAACTGCGCTTAGAGGATTTTCTGTAAGAATTCTTTGGTGCGCTCGTGTTGAGGGTTAGAAAAGAAATCGGCGGGAGTGTTGATCTCAACGATTTCGCCGCTGTCCATAAAGACAATGCGATTGGCAACCTCGCGGGCAAAGCCCATTTCATGGGTGACGACCAGCATGGTCATCCCTGTGTGAGCAAGCTCGCGCATAACATCCAGCACCTCACGGATCATCTCCGGGTCAAGGGCAGAGGTCGGCTCATCAAAGAGCATGATCTTTGGCTCCATCGCCAAGGCGCGGGCAATTGCCACACGCTGTTGCTGCCCGCCGGAGAGTTGCGCCGGGTATTTGTTGGCCTGTTCAGGAATGCCAACACGCTCCAACAACTCCATTGCCATCACTTCGGCTTCTTGCTTGCGGCGCTTGCGTACATGGATCGGAGCAAGCGTAATATTCTTAAGCACAGTCAAGTGGGGAAAGAGATTGAACTGCTGGAAGACCATGCCGGTTTCCATGCGCACCTTCTCAATGTTGCGGACATTGTGGGTGAGGGGGATGCCATCCACGACAATGTCACCGCTTTGGTGTTCTTCCAGGCGGTTGATGGTGCGGATCAAGGTTGACTTGCCGGAACCAGAAGGGCCAATGACAACGACCACTTCTTGGCGCTTGACCGTGAGATTGATATTACGCAGCGCCTGGAAGTTTCCATACCACTTGCTGACATTGTGCATGACAATAATGTCATTTGGCTCTGACTGACCGGACACAGTTAAACTATCCTTTCCTACCTTTACCTAATGTTTATGCTGCATGTATATGCTGCATGTATATACTGCATGTATATACTGCATGTACTGCCGAGCTATTAGCAGCATGAAACCTTTAATCGCAAGTTTATGCAAAATTCTGTAGGGGCACGATTCTACAAAGCTTTGCCTACCGTTTCCCCACGTTGAGGTGCGTTTCGAGACGCTTGCTGGCAAGACTCATGCCAAAACTGAAGAGAAAATAGAGCGCCGCCGTAAAGAGGTAGACCTCTTTGGTAATACCGCCGGGAACTCCTAACCACATGGGTTGTTGCACAACCGATCTGGCGACACCCAGCACGTCCAGCAAGCCAACAAGCGCCACGAGTGCTGTATCCTTAAAGAGCGAGATAAACTGCCCGACCAGTGCCGGAATCACCTTGGTCAAGGCTTGCGGCAAGATGATCAGGCGTAATTTGTCGATCACGCTAAAGCCTAATGCGTCGGCTGCTTCATATTGACCGCCGGGAGTTGCCTGCAAGCCACCACGCACGGTTTCGGCCATATACGCCGCGCTGAAGAGCGTAATTGCGACCATTACGCGCACAAGCGGAGAAGGTGTGGCCCAAGTGGGCGGCAGAAAGAGTGGCAGCAGCACAATCCCCATAAAGAGTAAGGCAATCAGCGGCGAACCGCGGATCAACTCGATATAGCCTACGCAGAAACCACGGATAACCGGGAGATGGCTGCGCCGCCCCAGGGCAAGCAGGACGCCAAGCGGAAAGCTAAAGGCAATCCCTACGGCTGCCAGCAACAGCGTCAACATCAACCCGCCCCACAGGTTGGTTGGAACGGGAAGGGCAAAGAGCCACTGCCCAATGCCACCCGACAGTATGATAAATGTAAGGGGAAGGGTGAGAACCCACAAAATCGTGAGCAGCCGAGTGGACACAAACCCTTTGACTCCCACGATATAACCGATGATCAACAGCCCCAATCCACCTGCCAACGCAATCTGTGCATTGATTCCCAACGGTATAATGGCGAGGACAGCCAAGAGCGCAGCCAGACCAATGGCAAGGTCGCGCAGCAAGCTGCCCCAACGCCCTGCGCTTAGACCAAAGAGCAGGCAGAGCAGGATCCTACTGCAAAGAGTTTGCGGTTTTCCCAAACAGGTATCCAGTAGGCATTGAGTACCCAACGAATCAATCCTGATAGCCCAAGATAGAGCAGGATTAGGGTGACAATGGTCAAAATGCTGTTGCCCACGCTGCTAAAGAGATTGTGGCGCAACCAGCCGATAAGACCACTTTGAGTTATGGGGGGCTTCGTAGGAGTCACCCAGCGCGATTGATCAATTTGTGTCGTCATAGTTGTATTGCTATTTGTATTGTCATTGTAGTGCCATCGTATGTGGCTACCGTTCCGAGAAGGCGATGAGCCTGTTATACCAGTTCATGATAAGCGATGTGATCAGGCTGAAAGAGAGATAGCCCACCATGATCAAGGCAAACATCTGAATTTCTGCCCCAGTCTGGTTCAAGATCGTCATCGAGACATTAAAGAGATCCGGGTAGCCAATGGCAACGGCGAGACTGGAGTTCTTGGTCAGGTTGAGATATTGATTAGTGAGAGGCGGGATGATCACGCGCAGGGCTTGAGGCAATACGACAAGCCGTAGAATGGTAGCGCCGGAAAGACCCAAGGCTCGGCTGGCTTCCCATTGGCCTTTGGAGACAGCATTGATGCCTGCGCGCACAATCTCGGCAATAAATGCACCTGTATAGATGACCAGCCCCAAGAGCAATCCTGCAAACTCTGGTGTCATTTGCGCGCCGCCAACAAAGTTGAACCCCTGGCGCACAGGCCGGTCTATGACGATGAGCGCAGGCGTCTCCCAGCGTAGTGTTGCCCCTTCGCTCCCTTCAGGTAGATCATAGAAGCGATAGCTTCCGTCGCTATCTGTGCGTGTTGTGCCTAGTTCGATGCCCGCGCTATCGAGCAAGGTGACGCTGACATGTTGCAGGGGGCGTTCCTCGCCCTCTTGATAAACGCCATCACTATTGCTATCTACAAATAAAACACCGCGGTCACCGCGGTTGAGTTCATAGGCTGTATTGGCTGGCAGGGTAGCGGTCGCGGTGGTGACAATGTAGCCAACGACCGCAACCAGCAAAAAGGCGGCGAATCCCATGCCCGCACCGCTGCCCACGCGCCCCTCGCGCTGTAGCTGGTGGCGGCGAATAAACCCCACGACGATACCGGCAATAAGTCCACCCAACAGCCACCATAGCCAGGGTGCGCCCGTTGCGCTTAGGTGCAAGGCGGCAATCGAAATGCCACGATTGGTGAGGATGGCAAAGCCGGGGATTACCTGTGGCGTGTTGATGTCGGGCAGGGCCAAAATTACGCCAAAATACCAGAAGAATAATTGTACCAACAGCGGTGTGCTGCGGATAATTTCAATGTAAACGCCCGCCAGACGACTTACCAACCAGTTGCTAGAGAGGCGAGCAATGCCTGCAATGAGGCCAAGAATAGAAGCCAGGATGATACCGATGAGAGCGATGCGTAGGGTGTTGGCAAGGCCGACGACAAAGGCGCGGCCATAGCTTTCTTGGGGCGAAAAGGCAAGACCTTCGCCAATCTGAAAGCCTGCGGCAGTGCGCAGAAAGTTGAACTGCAAGGCATTTGCGCCTTTGGTTGCCAACAACCGTGCTTGCATATTGCTGATCAAGAACCAAAAGACCAGCACCACGACGACAGCAAAGATGGCTTGGGCTAAAATCTCCAAAACCTTCTCGTTGCGCCAGAAGGGGGTCGTTGTAGTAGAAGTGGGTCGAGTTGTGCTCGCCATGTGGGATTTCGTGTTGGGTTATGCCTGATGAAGCCGGTGCGCCACAACCACTGTGGCGCACCGGCGATCCAATCTTCGAGGCTGACGATTTAGCGCAAAGGCATGGCGTATTGAATACCGCCATTGGTATAGAGTTCGTTAAGGCCGCGTGGCAAGGCAAAGGGCGTATCGGGCCCCAAGTTGCGGTCGTAGATTTCGCCGTAGTTGCCTACCGCACGAATGACCTGCACCATGAAGTCATTGGACAGGCCAATTTTGGCTCCCAGGTCACCTTCTACGCCCAACAGACGACGAACGTTGGGGTCTTCGCTGGTGAGCATCTCGTCAATGTTCTCGCTGGTTACTCCCAACTCTTCGGCAGAGATAAGGCCATAGACGGTCCAGCGCACTGCATCAGCCCATTGTGCATCACCCTGTGCCACAGCACCCGCCAGAGGTTCTTTGGACATGGTGACATCCAAGATCACATGCTCGTCCGGATTCTGCATTTTTGTGCGGCTGGAGACCAAACCCGACTTGTCGGTGGTGAAGCCATCACAGCGCCCTTCGTCATAGGCTCCCGCGGTAGCGTCGTTGTCTTCAAAAACTACGGGGGTGAATTCGAGACCCAGGGCGCGGAAAGAGTCTGTCAGGTTGAGTTCGGTGGTGGTTCCACTCTGCACACAGACGGTTGCGCCCTCCATATCTTCCAGGCTGGTGATGCCACTGTCTGCGCGCACCATCATTCCCTGACCGTCATAGAAGTTCACAGGCATGAATTCCATGGCAACCTCGGAGCTATCGCGGGTGAGCGTCCAGGTGGAGTTGCGGAACAGAACGTCAACTTCGCCTGTGCTGACTAGGGTAAAGCGTTCCTGCGCGCTGGCGCTGCGGTACTCAACTGCTTCTGCATCTCCAAAGATGGCGGCAGCAACTGCCTTGCAGAAGTCAACATCAAACCCGGCAT
>CAMPHP010000285.1 GCA_946885925.1 uncultured Litorilinea sp. | reverse complement strand
CCACTTCTGAAGCTCGAAGAAGTCCTCGACTTCTTGTTCGGCGCGGCTGCGTTCCCAGCCGTAGCGTTCTTGCAGAATGCCAACGAACTCGTCATAGCTACCTTCTGCGCGGGCAATGTCGCTGTCAGTCAGGTTGCCCCATGTCTGTTTAGCTTGGCCCTTGAACTGATTCCATTTGCCCTTAAAAATGTCTTCGTTCATAGTCTTCTCCTTCATATCGATGAAGCTCTGTCTGTATGACCCAAGGTAGCCTCACCGCCAGCTTTGAGGGTGTGAGCCTATGAGGAGAATAGCAAGTTGTAACAAGCTTGACCACATAACTTTCTACAGACGCAGGATACATCTCAAGACATAAGCGCTCCCATCAACCCTATCTACAACTACACGGGTGACTAGGGAAAAGCCTTCCAGTCAACTTCTGCCAACCTGTCTACAAGACCATCCCGGTCCAGATCCGTGCCGTTAGCGAGAATGGCGATGCCCAATCCCTGCTCTGGGTAGAGGCGCATGGTGGTGGCAAAGCCAGGCCCAGCACCATGATGTTGGTATCGCATCTGTTCTCCATGCGGGATCACATACCAGCCCAGTCCATGCTGCCCGCCTGTGTACGCTGCCATGTTGGGGCCTTCACCCGGCACGTGGCTTTCATTGGTCATCAGCGCGATACTTTGAGGTGAGAGAATGCGCGCCCCATCAAGCTCACCGCCATTGAGGTAGGCCAACATGAGCCGCGCCACATCGGACACCGGGCTGATTAGCCCTGTGGGTGGCGTGACATCAATATAGAGACGGTTAAACCAAAAGACGCCCTTTTGCTGTTCTCGGATCAGTTCGCCTGTGTCGAGCAAGAAGGGCAGCAGCGGCGTGTAGAAGTGGACAACTGGCAAGCTCCCGGCTGCTTCATGCGCTGCCATCGCCTCGGAATAGACAAACCCTGTTTGTTCCATCCGCAACGGCTTCAGCACGTTCTCGGTAACGAATTCTTCATAGCTCCGCCCGCTCACCCCTTCAATCACTGCGCCCAACACCATATAGTTGAGATTGCTATAGATCGCCTTGCTGCCCGGCTCGAATCGCAACTTGTTAAAGCGAGGCAGATGGTGCTTGACCAATTCGGTTTGACTGCGTGCCCCAGCATCATAATGCACCCAGCCGAGCATTGCAGGAACCGTGTCGGGCAAACCCGAACTGTGATTCAGCAGGTGACGCAGCGTGATCGGCTGGCTGCTCGCCGCAGGATATTGCACCGCAAACCAGGGCAAGTACTGTTCGACCGGGTCATCAAGCCCCAACTGGCCGCGCTCGTGCAATTGTAGAATCGCAATCGCCGTAGCAATCTTGGTCATAGACCACCAGTGATAGACTGTATCAACCGTAGCGCGCTTTCCTCTCGGCCCATCCGCCATCCCAAAAGCTTGGTGATAAACCAACTCCCCATCCTTCACTACGGCGATGGACAACCCCGGCGGATTCCCCGAAGCAACAAGCCCCTCCAGGTGCGCTTCTAGCTCGGCAATCTCCTGCACCTGCTTCGGTGTGGCGGGTGGATGGGGCGCAAACGTGAAAAGTACGCCAACTGCGGTGATGCCCAACCCAAACAACCCGAGCGCGATCTTGCCAAAACGTCTGATGCTCGCCATGATTCTCTCTCTTTCAAGGCCATTACGTACACGAGCCAGGCTTTATCTCACGGGTACATCTCACGGGTACTTATATAACAGCGCATCACACGGGCGGCACTTCGCCGTTGCGGATGCGCCGCCGTCGCCCGCTGGCGCGAGAAGAGGAGCCAATCCCGGCTCCTCCACCTCCCACACCCAACGAGCCACTGCGCTGGCTCGTCTTTGTCCTCAGAGGGCACTAGGCGCACACGTACGCAATCTGACGAGAATGACAATCAGCAGAGATGCCAGCTTACGTTGGTGGGGTCAGTTAGAAATCGAATCGATGGTTGGTCAGACGCCGGTGCTTGGTTTGCGGCTGGCGCAACGGGCATGGTACAAGCGGCTAACGCACCCGCGCCCATCATGACGCCTGCCACCTTGAGGAAATTGCGGCGGCTCATTGATTCGACAATCGGATTACCCATTGTTGTTGCTCCTTCTGAGTGAATTGTGTGAAACGATGTCTAGCGTTATGGGAAGGCAAAGAGTGCATACAACAACTGCTCTTTGCCCGTACAAACAGGACAGCGCACAAACAGGAGAACGTACAAACAGGCGCAAGCTATGAACTGGCGGAACGTAGAGACAGAAAATTCGTGATGAACTTGGATTTTGCAGAAGTTCCGTAGGCCGGTACTGCGTGCTGGCACAAAACGGCAGTGATCGCCAGAGAATGTTGCTCAGGAAATGTTGCTAAAGAAATGTTGCTAAGGAAATTTCAAACAGCAGGGAAAAGGTACAAACACCTAACGTTGGTCTGGATAAAGGCTTTATGGGGGCAGCAATGTGTTTGTCGTGTGGACGAAATCTAAAAATGATTATAGAAAAGGAATTGCACTTGTCAAACGCAACTTTGATGGCATCAGGTGTGGGGCGCGCCTTGGTAAACTTGCGGTTAGCGCTTCAAGCTGGCAACAGCAGAGCGCAGCATCCCCTTTGAGCGCACGATTCAACCCTAGTCCGTATGTTGGAGGGTTTATGCTCTAAAACAACCCGATCCAGTCGTTCGTCGCGGATTATCATACAAATGATCGCGTCGGAATGACCGGGGTGTATTCCCCAATTCAGGCGAGTCTTCACCAAAACGCGCGCGTGTTGCCTTGTCACCCTGCATCCAATAGGTACTCGGCCACGGGTGCGGGGTGATAAACCGCCCTCCATCCCCTCATAAACCCTCCATCAGCACACCAATGCCGTATCCTAGAACAGTTGTAAATGGTTCGGCTTAAAAATTGCTGGCCCAAAGTCTTACTCAACCCAAAGTCTTACTCAAAAAGAATCATCTAAACGGAGGGGTTATGCACCAAGAATACATAGAAATCCGAGGCGCACGGGAGAACAATCTCAAGAACATTTCGCTGCGAATCCCCAAACGCAAGATCACGATCTTTACAGGCGTGTCGGGTTCGGGCAAGTCCTCGATTGTCTTTGACACCATTAGCACCGAAGCACAACGACAGCTTAACGAAACCTTTCCGGCCTTCGTCCGCACCTTTCTGCCCAAATACAGCCAGCCCGAAGTGGATGCCATTGAAAATCTTTCCACCCCAATCATCGTGGATCAAAAGCGTCTTGGTGGCAGTTCTCGTTCAACGATGGGGACGATCACCGATATCTTTACGCTGCTCCGGCTGCTCTTCTCACGCGTGGGCAAACCCTTTGTCGGCTACTCATTTGCCTTTTCCTTCAATGACCCCACAGGCATGTGTCCCGAATGTGAAGGGCTTGGTCGCACCACAGAGATTGACCTAAACAAGTTCTTTGACAAGTCCAAGTCGCTCAATGAAGGCGCGATCTTATTCCCCGTCTTTGCCGTTGGCACCTGGTATTGGAATGTCTATGCGCTCTCAGGATTCTTTGATAATGACAAAAAGTTAGCCGATTACAGCGATGAAGAATGGCATACTTTGCTCTATGGCAAAGACAAAAAGGTTGAATTTCAAACTCAGGGCGGGACAATTCAAGGTAGCTATGAAGGCGTCATCGAGAAATTTACACGCCTCTATATCAAACGGGACATCAGCGAGATGTCCGAATCAACCCGTACCAACGTGGCCCAGTACATCACCTTTGCCACATGCCCCCGCTGCAAGGGAGCGCGGTTGAACGAGACAGCGTTAAGCTGCAAAATCAATGGCTATAACATCGCCGAATTTGCAGCGATGGAGGTGACCGAGTTGATCACAAAGCTGGATGAGATCCAAGACCCCCTAGCAGAGACCATCGTTGACGCGCTCAAGGTGCGCTTGCAACACCTGATTTCGATTGGGCTGGGCTATCTGAGCCTCGACCGGGAAACGTCCACGCTCTCCGGTGGCGAGTCCCAGCGGATCAAGATGGTGCGCCATCTAAGCAGCAATCTCACCGATATGATCTATATCTTTGACGAGCCAAGTATCGGCTTGCACCCGCGCGATGTCCACCAACTCAACGAGCTTTTGCAAAAGCTGCGCGACAAAGGCAACACCGTGCTTGTGGTCGAACATGATCGCGACGTGATCAAAATTGCCGACTACATTGTGGACGTTGGCCCATCTGCGGGGACGAATGGTGGGGAGATTGTCTACGAAGGCGATGTGGAGGGGCTGCTATGTGCCGATACGTTGACTGGACAATCTATGCAGCGGGCGCTGCCCCTCAAGACCACCTATCGCCAGCCCCGCGATCAGATGACCATTGCCAACGCAACACTGCACAACATCAAGAATTTGACTGTGAACATCCCCGTCGGTGTATTGACGGTGGTAACGGGCGTGGCTGGTTCAGGCAAAAGCACGCTGATCAACGAGCTATTCTTAGCCGAATATCCCGAAGCCATCGTTGTTGACCAAGCAGGGGTCAGCACCTCAATCCGCTCCACCCCCGCCACCTATACGGGCATTATGGACGATATACGCAAGCTCTTTGGTCGCGCCAATCATGTCAGTGCCTCTCTCTTTAGCTTCAATTCCAAAGGCGCATGTCCAAACTGCCAAGGGCTTGGCTTCCTCTATACCGATCTGTCGTTTATGGAGCCAATTAAGATGCCTTGCGAAGTCTGCAACGGCAAGCGCTTTAGCGAGGAGGTGCTTCACTACACCCTGAATGGCAAGTCGATCAGCGACGTACTGGCGATGACAGCGCGCGAGGCATTGGACTTTTTCGAGAAGAAGGAATTGCGGCGACGCTTGCAAGCCATCAACGACGTGGGCCTGGATTATCTCACCCTGGGCCAGCCGTTGAGCACGCTTTCGGGCGGCGAGTGCCAGCGCATCAAGCTCGCCAGTGAGTTGCACAAGAGCGGCAGCATCTACGTCATGGACGAACCAACCACAGGCCTGCACATGTCAGATGTCGGCAACCTACTCGGAATCATGAATCGCCTGGTCGAGGGGGGCAATTCGGTTATCGTCATCGAGCATAACCTGGACGTCATCAAGAATGCCGACTGGATCATCGATCTTGGTCCCGAGGCAGGCCATCAAGGGGGCAAAGTCGTCTTTGAAGGCACACCCCAACAACTTCTTTCCGCTAAGCACTCGCTGACCGGCGCGTATCTGCGGAATTAAGGGTCTCAAGTACCCTTCCTCGAAGCCGGGAACCCACTCGGTGGCTTCGAGGAAGGTGCTCTTAGCTGAGTACAGCCCAGCATGATGATGTTCAAGAATTAGCTATGCCCAAGCTCCCTTTGCCATCATACCACCATCCACACACACATATTCGCCAGTCATAAAG
>CAMPHP010000284.1 GCA_946885925.1 uncultured Litorilinea sp. | reverse complement strand
AATGCCGATGACGGTACCAAAGTCGGTGATGCTCGTTGTGATGATCTCGTCGCCGGGGTTGGGGTCGATCACGCCGATTGCCGTGTGGACAGCCGCCGTGCCCGACGTGACAGCTTGGGCATATTTGACGCCTTGTTTGGTGGCAAAGTCCTTTTCAAGCTGGTTGACCTTGGTCCCACCCAAGCGGCTCAATTTGCCAGCACGGATGACCTCAATCAGCTGTTCGATTTCCTCATCGCCCAAATCCCACTGTGGGCCAAAGGAGCCGGAACGGACCGGCGGTGAGTTGCGTTCGATTGCGATTGCCATACGATAATCCCCTTGTCTGTGAATTTGTACTTGTGAATTTGTACTTAGGAAGGAGGGTACTCGATCCGCACTTCGTCCAGCATGACATACCCTTCGGGCAGATAGGCGCGGTCTACTGGATAATCAATCTCAGGGCGGCGGTGGTGAGGGCCGTGGGCTTCGGGTATTAGAGGCACGATATGTAAGGGATGAAGCAAAAGGATGATGTCGATATTCACATCAGCCAGGACATCTTCAATCTCTCCCCAGCCATAGACATCCATCAGATCATGGCGCGCACCTAGGCAGAGCCACTGCTCCGGGTCTGTGGTCAGGGTGATCGTTTGCTCCGACCAGTCTGGCGTAATCTCGAAAGGTTGTCCCGCCAGAACAAAGTTGACCGCTTTGTCACCAATGCGCGACTGGCAGTGCAACACCAAGTTGGCCCCCTTCAGATTCGCTTCTCCCTTCAATCTGGCTGTGAGTCGAGCGTTGCGTAAGTCTGTAGGATAGCCACCCGCGATAAAGCGATTCCCCGCCATAAGCGGGCCATAGGCGGGACCAGGGTTAGGCTGTGGCGCGGTGAAGAGAATGAACAAGAGGTGAAGATAACCGCCGCCAGGATCGGCATGATTGGCGTCAATCCCCCAGGGGCTGCGTGAAATCAAAGCGCCATCCACAAGTTCAGGAGCCGCTGGCCGGCTGGGCCCCAGCCAGGTCATCCAGCCGCCAGGCCCAGCATCAAAGCTCTCTTTGTAAACTAGGTTTGTCATTTCCGTTGTCGTCATTTCCGTTGTCCTAAGTAAGCTTTCTAGTCCAGCGTCATGCGCGGATCAAAGGCATCGCGCAGGGCGTCGCCAAAGAAGTTCACAGAGAGCACAGTGAGGGCGATGGCTGCCGCCGAAGGGATCCAGCGCCACGGCATATTTTCCAAGATGGGCAGTTGCATCGCAGTGGTCAACGTCTGCCCCCAACTCGGTGTTGGTTGCTGCACGCCCAATCCCAGGAAACTAAGGCTGGATTCGGTCATGATGGCTCCCGCCAAGCCGAGGGTAGCAGCTACGACAATGGGGCCGACCACATTGGGAAGGATGTGATGGAAAATGATGCGTCGAGTAGGTACGCCCGATGCAACCGCAGCGAGGACAAAATCTTGGCTGCGTAGACTTAGGAATTGGCTGCGTACCAAACGGGTCATACCGGGCCAGCCAAAAATCCCGATGATCACCATGATGTTGAAGATGTTGGGTGGCAAGACCGCTGCTGCCGTCATGATCAACAGAAAGGTAGGGAAGCACATAATGATATCGGTAAAGCGCATGATGACGGTATCAACAAAGCCACCCATATAGCCAGATACGCTTCCCAACAGCAGGGCAATGGTTGTATAGATGCCGACTGCTACCAGGCCCACAGAGAGAGAAATACGCGCACCATAGACCAAGCGCGCCCAACCATCGCGCCCAATGGCATCAGTTCCCAGAATATGTTCCGCACTAGGCGGCAAGTTTTTATTGCCTAGCTCAATAGCAACAGGATCTTTTCCTGCGACAACCGGCGCAAAAACAGCAGCGATCACGAGCAGGAGCAGCATGGACAGGCCAAACATGCCCAGTTTATGCCGCCACAACCGTCGCCAGAAGCGATATTGAGTCGAGTTGCGACGAGGTGCTTGCAGCGTCTGTATGAGGTTGGTCGCGGTTGTACTGCTACCAATAGGCCCTTTGGCGCGCTCTTGCGTTATCGTCACTGCATTTCCTTTCTTGACCTGTACCCTGACTCGCCCATCTCTCTACTGGTAGCGAATGCGCGGATCCACAAAGGCATAGGCAATGTCGGTGATCAAATTGCTCAACAAGACCACCAGCGCAACCATAAAGTTCACCCCCATGATCACTGGATAGTCGCGCGCGGTGATGGCCCCCAGGCTATATGTGCCCATCCCGGGCCAAGCAAAGATGGATTCGATGATCACTGTGCCACCAATGAGATAGGGAATGTCTAAGCCAATAATGGTGATCACGGGGATCAGCGCATTACGCAGCGCGTGGGTCAATAGGATGGCCTTCTCGTTCAGACCTTTGGCGCGGGCGACAGTGATATAGTCCTGCCGGATCACATCCAACATACTGCCGCGCGTGTAGCGCATAAAGCTGGCAACACTACCTAATCCCAAGACAGCCGCGGGTAATATCATGTGATGTAGGCGGCTCAGCAACGTGGCTGACTCACCATAGTCCGCCATGCCCGACGTGGGGAAGAGGGGGATCTTGAGCGAGAATAGGTAGATACCGCCGATGGCGAAGACAAAGGCTGGGGTAGAAATCCAGGAGAAGCCCAGAATGGTCAGCAGTTGATCTACCCACGAGTATTGTTTGACAGCGGAGATTATGCCCAGGATCGCCCCGACGATGATGCCGAAGAGCAGCGAAGTAGCTGTTAGTTGCAGTGTTGCGGGCAGCCGTGCGGCAATTTCATCGCGCACAGGCGCGCCAGAAATAAGCGAGTGGCCCAGATTGCCGCCTGCCAATTCGCGCAACCAAATGAAGTAGCGCTCATGGGGAGGCTTATTCAAACCATAGGCTTCGCGCATGGCCTCCAGTTGCTCTGGTGTGTAAGCCACGACCGCGGTGGGCGGGATCAGGGCATCAACGAAATCACCCGGCATCAATTCGGTAAAGATGAAGGTGACAAGCGTTAGCCCCAACAAAATAGGAACAGAAATCCCCAAGCGGCGCAGGATATAAGTTCGCATGAATACAACCCCATTTTGTGAGGGGCGACAGTACACCGGATTTAGCCTGCCGCAATCCGATATGCTCAATCCGGTGCATTGCCGCTCTGTTCATGGCAACGAACGATTGTGCCATTTGATTTGGAGAATCACCCCTGAGACGCTACGGACCAATTGACCGCATTGTTGTAGCCATTGTTCCAGGGATAGAAGATGTGCCACAGCGCGTCCTCGTCGAAGTTGCTCACCCGCTTGTTGACCGCCACAACGCCCGTGAACTGGAGGAAGGGCAGCATGGGCAGTTCCTCATTCAGCCTAACTTGAAGCTCATTGTGGATGGCACGCCGCTCCTCCTCATCAACCGTGATCGCGGTTTGGTCGAACATCGCTGTGGCCTCTGGGTCGTCCCAGGGTGTTGTGCAGCGATCCGCGTCGGTAAAGAAGGAGTCGTAGTCTTCGGGGAAGGAGAAGCCCCAACCCTGGTAGTACATATCAAATTCGCAGGCACTTTGGGCTGCTGTGGCGGAGGTTCCTTCCAGGAACTGGAGTTGTGTCTTAATCCCAATCTGCGCCAGATTCTGCTGGATCGCGGCCATGATGTCTTGGTGCAAAGCGCCAGAATAATACCAAATTACCTTGAGCTCTGTGTTGGGATCCCACGCTCCATCTGCTTCGGCTTCTGCCAATAGTTCCATAGCCCTTTCAGGGTTATATTCGTATTGGTTCAGGTTGGGCGCTAGCCAAGTCGATGTTTCCATATAGGAGTTGTAGGGCTTGCAAAGACCCGAATAGAGATTCTCGCAGATCCCGACCCGGTCAATGCCATAGGCCAGTGCTTGGCGCACCCGTTTGTCCGACAGCTTGGGCGATTCGTAATTCAGCAGAAAGACGCGGATGTAGTTTCGATCAACCAAATGGATGTTGACGTTCTCCAACTGCTGGACTTGCTCATAAAAGTCCTGGGGTACATTCCAGATGTCTAGCTCACCTTTCTCTAAAGCGATGAACTGGGTATCTGGCGTGCCAAGGTTCTTGTAAAGGATGCGAGCCACTTTGGGCGCGCCGCCATAGTACTCATCGTTGCGAGCAAGTTCAACGAATTGGTCGCGCTCGGCCTGGACAAACTTGAAAGGCCCAGAGCCAATATTGAGTTCTGGGGTGTACCAGGCAGGGGCGTGGTGTTCCACAATGTCGGCGGGTTCTACGTTGGCGAAGATGTGGCCTGGCAGGATTTGCAGGTCTGTGATTGCCGAAATGTGCCACCCAACAACAGGCTGCTCCAATTCGAAGATAACAGTATAGTCATCGGGAACTTGAATCCCAGGCAGTTCTTCAGTTGTGCCGTCGTAGAAGGCTTGACTGCCTTTGAGGCTCCCGAGCCAGCGCGAGGGATTGATATTGGTTGCTTGGGTCAGAATAAACCTGACGGTTGCCTCCACATCTTTGGCCGTCACTGGATTGCCATCATGCCAAGTGGCATCCTCTCGCAATGTGAAGGTGTAGGTGGTGGCATCGTCTGACACTTCCCACGACGTGGCTAGATCGCCATGTGGTTCGTTGTTGTGATCGAGATCAATGAGGCGGCTGTGGGTCAGCATGGCGATGTAGTTGCTGCTGTAGCCATACTGATAAGTGGGCCGGAAGGGACTAAACGTGCCCCAGGGTGACTCTGTCGCAAAGGTTAATGTGTCAGCTTCGGCTGCGGAGGGAGCGGCAGCTTGCGGTGCTTCCGATGTCGTACCGGGGGTGGTGGTCGTGCTCGTCGTGGTGGTAGGCGCACAGGCTGTCAATAGCACGCCTGCCGCTGTTGCCGAGGAAATATTCAGAAAGTCGCGGCGAGTGAGTTTTCGCTTTTCCATCAGGTTTCCTCCGTTGCGTGTGAAATAGCACTTTGTGTGGAACAGCGCTACGCCTTTGTAGCTCCCGTGGTTTGTAGCTTTAGTAGTTTGTCGATTTTGAGATCGCCAATACTAAAGCCAATACTCCAATACTCAATACTCCAATACTAAAGTAGTGTGTAAAGCCTAAGCTCTTACTAACGGATTGTGAGGTTGCGAAAAACAAGCGAGCAGAGAGTGGATGGTAAAGGCAGGTTTTGGGCAGATTCACCTGATCATCGGCACTGATAACAAACATTTAGACAAGCCAGTGAGGCTCTATTTTTGAATGATGGGTCCTCTCTCTAGTACGTTTGACAACCGAGTAGATTGCGCGTATAGTTTGCGGCAATGCTCACTTGCATGTTGCATGACAACATTCAACATGTGACCAATCCTAAATTATCATCGTTTCCGAGTCAAATCGCTAAAATTTGGCCGATCCCGACTTTTCTAAAGCTATTTAGCCCAATCTGGAATTG
>CAMPHP010000283.1 GCA_946885925.1 uncultured Litorilinea sp. | reverse complement strand
CCCATGTTGGGGATGTAGGAATTTTCGTTGCAAAAGACACATTGCCACGGGCAGACGCGGCTGGTCAGAATGGTTGCTACTGGCCCCGGACCCCAGCCACACTCTGGCTCCAGCGGCCAGTTAAATTTGCGCTTGATCTTGCGTCCTGTAGGTTTGGGCCAAAGTGTGCGGTCTATTGTGGGCCATTCGGCCATCGAGCGTGAGCTTTCGCCTTGGATCACGCGCGGGTAGGCGTCGGGATTGCGGATCAGATCGACAATGACCTTTTCTCCTGGCCCTTGGCAAATCTTATCAAATTCGGGGATTAGCTCCATCTCGTCCAACGCAACGGTGGCATGCATACCGCCTGTGAAGATGACCCCATTGGGGTTCAATTCTTTGAAAATTTTGGCTGCCTTATGCGCCACCGGAAAGGTATAGCTACGAATGTTCATCAGCATGACATCATAGCCCTTGATCTGGTTGGCGAGTTGTTCCCATGAAGTAACGGCGCGCGTGGAGGCTAGATCGGTCAGGATGCCATTTTGATGCATGATGGTACGAAGCAGACCCAAGCCGTGATCTTGCCATTGTTCATGTGGCCCATCGGGGTTGACCAAATCGCCCAGGTCGCCCAAGTCCAGCCAGAGAATGTTTGACGTTTTCTTACGGCTCCAAGGCCAGGTAATTGCCACGTTGGGAGTTCCTCCTCGAAGACGGTGTGCCGAGTCAATGTCTGCGGGGGCGAAGACGCTGGCGCAAGGTCTAGATACGTTTTGCGCGCCAGGTAAGGCGCTGCTTGATGAGTTATGCACCGTTTACGGCGCTGTTGATAATACCAGCCGTGGCGCTATTTGGGGCACCGGCGGCAGACGAAAGTCCTGCCGAGTATAGCATAGAGGGTGGGGTGCGTCAATTTTTATGAAAATGATGATATAAATATCGCTAGAAGATGTAAGGAGCGAGTTAGCGGTTGATTAATCCAAGTTCATAGGCCAAAGCAGTAATAGGGGGAGTCGAATAGACCGAGTAGAAAGTCAAGCACAGTTTCCCCCGCTCAAAGAGTTTTGATCCAGGTTGCTACGTTATCCATAAATGCACGCTGTCATTCCGAGCGAAGGGAGGAATCCCCTTCTGGACGCGGGGCGCGGAATGGCAGTTCTCTGTGCACAAGCATAACTATTTTTGCGCCAGACAGTGCTGTGAGTCAGATCAAAGTCACATGACCTGTGATTCAGCATCTCGTTCCATCGTGTGAAACAAATCCGCCTTGACGTGAAATCAAGAATCGCCTACTATGCTTGCTGATACCTTGTCTCCCACGCAGGATCTCCCACGCAGGCAATTCCTGTGACAGGGTATATAGACACGTAACTCCTATACTCCATTTTTGTACTGCACTACATGCCATCTTCAAGGTTGCCAGTACCTTTGCCTTGAACCGGGCGCTAATGCTTTAACCTGTTTTGCGTTAGAAATTCACAACGATTCAGGACAACTCCTCCAGGCAGAGGTCCATATGGTTATTTCTTTTGGGTCTGCTTGCCAGTTGTTCATTGGTGTTGGTAGCTGCACTATTCAGTGATTGAATCGGTTTCCGGCTTGTCGTCGCTGTTGCGCATGGGCATAGTCTCTATGTTCATTTGTCTTAAGGCTCGTTTGTCTTGGGGCTTGCTGTAGGCGCAGCGTGCGAGCTTTGTTGCTTGCTTTTCTGTTGTACAGCCGTCTTAACGCTCTACTTTCACACAGGGAGAAACAGCATTATGTCAGATCTACCCTCGCCAGAAGCACCGATGCCAGAGATGCCGATCTCAGGCCCATCCCAGAATTTTGCAGCGAAACCTCTTTCGCGGCGCAACTTTCTGGCTCTCATCGGCGCGACGGCACTAACCACGAACTTGCTTGCTGCTTGTGCGGTCGCCCCCGTGTCTGCTCCTGCAGCTGAGGCGACAGGAGAACTAGCAGCGGCTGACACAGGCCCAGACCCCAAGACGCTTGAGCCTTTCGTCGCCAGCGATACCATGGGTGAGATACCCGACCTGCCCCGGCGTATTGCTTGGGCCAATACCTCCGACGCAGAATTCTTCCTTGCTATCACCAACGCAATTCAAATGGCGGCAGAAGACCGCGATCTGGAGTTCATTACGGCAATTGCCAACGATGACTCGGCCAAGAACATTGAGCAGATCAATACCTTCCTGCAACGTGGTATCGCGGCGCTTTGTATCCAACCGCTGGATGCTAATGCTCAGGCCCCTTTGATGCAGCAGGCGATTGACGCGGGCATTGCCGTGCTCTCGTTGGTTACACCGCCCAGCACCAGTCAGGTTGTAGCAGACCAATATAACGTCGGTTTGACGCAAGGAACCGCGGCGGCGAAGTGGATTACGGAGAACCTAGGCGGACAAGCCAAGGTACACTATTTCAACATTGATACGATTGAGGTTCTGATCGCCCGTCACCAAGGTGTGCTGGATGGGCTGAAGACAGCGGGTGAGGGTGTTGAGGTTGTGAGTGATGTCAATGCTGGGGCCATTACCAATGAGGCAGGCTTTAACACCATGAACACGGTGCTACAGGCCCACCCGGACGTTAATGTGATCTTGGGTGGCGATACGTTGGTGTTGGGGGCTTTGGCTGCCATTGAGGCGGCAGGGCGCGCGGGTGAGCAAATCTATATGTCGGGTATTGACGGTGACAAGGAAGCGCTCAACAAGATCCGCGAGGGTGGACCCTATAAGGCGAGCTTTGCCTTTGCCTACCCGATGATGGGTTATGCCTGGGGGCAATATGCCGCAGACTGGTTGGAGGGGAAGGAAATTCCGCTGCTACAGCAGTTCAATGCCATTGAGTTGAATTCGGCGGAGACGATTGACGAGTTTGAGACAGCCATGGCGAATGTGCGCGAGACCTGGCAGGATGCGGACAAATACTTTACCAACTTGGGCAGTATTTCCTATGCCACCCGCGAGAATTATCTGCGCGTGGCAGGGTGAGTTCACATTCATAGCTCAAGTTGTTACCTAGCGCATCAATGTACATTGTCATTCCGCGCCCCAGGGCGCGGAATGACAGGACAGCGCGTTCTCTAGGGCTGGCAACCTGAGGTAGCTCGGTTCACACTGCCCGCCGGGGTGGTGCTTTTTCTTCCAAGCCTGGAAAGTTGAACGCCTATGACGGCTTCGTGGATGGACTTCCTGCGGTTCAAACCGCGCCCTGTGACGTCGGCCTGGGACTGGCGCAACCGCATGGGGCTAGGTCTCCTTTGTATTGCCTTGATCCTCTTCTTTGGCCTGCGCTATGACAACTTCTTTACGGTGGGAAACGCATTTGCCACGCTGCTCAATATCTCCTCGATTGCCATTGCCGCAGTTGGTAGTGGCTTTTTGCTTATCTCTGGCAATGTCGATCTCTCTATCGGCGGCATGTATGCACTGATCTCCGTGGTGGTGGCAAAGGTCGCCGTTGCCACGCAAAGCCCCTTGCTGGCGGTAGGGATCGGGCTGCTCTTTGGTGCGTTACTGGGGTTGATCAATGGCACGCTGGTGCAGCGACTCAAGATTTCGCCTATCATCGTGACGATTGGTACGAGCGCAATCTTTCGCGGGGTGGCCTATTGGGTGACTGGGGGCGTCTCTGTCTTTGGTTTTCCCGAAAACTTTATCGCCATCGGGCGCACCTATGTCGGCCCTGCGCCGCTACCCGTTCTCATTGCTGCTGTGATCTTTATCATCAGTGGCTTTGTTTTGGTAAAGACCGTTGTCGGGTTGCGTACCTATGCCATTGGTGGCAACGAGGCTGCTGCGCGCCTTAACGGTATTCAGACTGGCCGCTTTGTGGTGGGTCTCTATATGTTTAATGGGCTGCTGATGGGGGTTGTTGCTACCCTGGCTACGGCGCGCCTAGGGAGTGGCACGCCTTCTATCGGGTTGAGCTTTGAACTCGATGTGCTCACAGCAGTCATCCTGGGTGGGGTTGCTTTTAATGGAGGTGGTGGGCATCCCCTGGGCATCTTTATCGGCGTCGCCACCATTGCTGTGCTGAACACAGGGCTGATCTTTGCCGGGTTGCAAGATTGGTTCCAGGATATCGCTCGCGGCGGTATGCTGCTGCTGGCGTTGGGCGCGGACCAATATGCAGTGATCCGGCGGGCACGTGCCGTGACGCTGGACGCGCAGGTGGATCGCCGCCAGGAACTCCTGGAAGCAGCGAAAGCACAAGCTACAACCGAGGCAATGCCGCCGCCAGAAACGGGATCCGCTACTGCACGGCGCGGCGAGACTGTTTTTGCCTGTGATAACCTTGCCAAGAGCTATGGCACGGTCAAGGCCGTTCACAATGCTGGCTTCAAAGTGGCGGCAGGTGAGGTTGTCTGCTTGGTTGGTGACAACGGGGCTGGCAAAAGCACGGTGATCAAGATGGTTAGCGGGGCTATCCAGCCTGACCAGGGAAGCCTTGAATTGTTTGGCAAGCCGGTGCACTTTAATAGTCCTTCGGATGCGCGCGATGCTGGCATTGAGACGGTCTATCAAGACCTGGCACTTTGCACCAACCTGGGTGCTGCTCACAACATGGTGTTGGGCAAGGAACCAAAACGCACAGCAGGCGGGCCGCTGGCGATACGCAATGATGCTGCTAGCGAACAGATCGCATTGAATCACCTGCTGCAATTGAATATTGCGTTGGAAGATTATAACCGTCCGGTGGGGTCGCTTTCGGGTGGTCAGCGCCAATGTGTGGCAATTGCGCGTGTGGTGACGGATGATGTGGCGATGGTGATTTTGGACGAGCCGACGGCGGCACTAGGCGTCTCGCAGACCAAGAATGTGCTCAATTTGATTCGTACATTGGCCGAGCGCAATGTGGCCGTGGTGTTGATCACGCATGACATTGAGACAGTCTTTGCGATTGCCGACCGTATCGTCGTGCTGCGCCTGGGCCAAGTTGTCTATGATGGCCCGATCAAGGGTGTATCTCAGGCGGATCTGGTGCATTTGATGGCAGGGATTATTTCCGCGTCTGCTGCCACCGTTACTGCCACTGCGTCGCCGGTGGCTGTCCGTTAGGGCGGATTGTGCGCCGGTGGACGGAAGCTTCCTCGGAGTCTGAAACTCCAAGGAAGGGTCATCGCCAGGTATGTAGGCGGGCAAGGGTCTAAACAAATACTGTCTAAACAAATACTCATGTAAAAAAGTAGAGAGGATCTATGGGGAACCATCTCGAATTGTTGAGCTTGACTGGCAAAACCGCTCTAGTGACGGGAGCGGGTCCTGGGTTGGGGCTGCAAATTGAGCTGGGTTTGTCCGAGGCTGGGGCCAATCTCGTTGTCTGTGGTCGGCGTCTTGCGGCGCTGGAAGGTTGCGCCGCACAAGCATGCGACTTTGGCGTGAGTGTGAAGGTGA
>CAMPHP010000282.1 GCA_946885925.1 uncultured Litorilinea sp. | reverse complement strand
TGTGGACACTGTGGCACAACCTATCACGCCGACCAGTTGATCAACCTCTGCCCGGCGTGCAGTAAACCGCTCCTGGCCCGTTATGACCTGGCCGCGGCTGCGCGAACGCTGACGCCGGAGGCACTGCGCCAGCGTCCGCAAACACTCTGGCGCTATGCCGAAGTGCTGCCAGTTCAACGCAGTGAGGCAGTGCTCAACCTGGGTGAAGGCTTTACACCGCTGCTGCACGCCGAGCGGCTAGGCAACAGCATTGGCTGTGTCCAAACCTACATCAAAGACGAATCGCTCAACCCCACGGGCAGTTTCAAGGCCCGAGGCTTGAGTGTCGCTGTCAGCCGCGCCTATGAGTTGGGAGCCAAAGAAGTAGCGGTTCCCAGCGCGGGCAATGCCGCAGGTGCGATGAGTGCCTATGCAGCAGCGGCAGGTCTGCCAGCCCATGTCTTTATGCCCGCCGATGTCCCCATGCTCTTCCGCACCGAGTGTGAACAGTTGGGGGCCAGCGTCACGCTGGTCAATGGCTTGATCACCGATTGCGGCGTCAAGGTGCGCGAAGGCGTAGCCCAATATGGCTGGTTTGATGTCAGCACCCTACGCGAACCCTATCGCATCGAAGGCAAAAAGACGATGGGCTATGAACTCGCCGAGCAGATGGGTTGGACGCTGCCCGATGTGATCATCTATCCCACAGGGGGTGGTACAGGACTCGTCGGCATGTGGAAAGCCTTTGCCGAGATGGAGGAATTGGGGCTAATCGGCTCCGAGCGTCCGCGTATGGTCACTGTCCAAAGCAGTGGCTGTGCGCCGATGGTGCGCGCCTTTATTCAGGAGGAAGAATTTGCCGAACCCTGGCAAGGGGCGAAGACCGTCGCCGATGGGCTGCGCGTTCCTGCCGCGGTGGGCGACTTCCTCATCCTCGCCGCGCTGCGCGAGAGTAGCGGCACAGCCTTGGCAGTAACCGACCAAGAGATGCTCGATTATGCCCAGGTCATGGGAAAGCACACAGGAATCTTCCCCGCGCCCGAAGGTGCAGCCTGCCTTGCCGCACAAGTTCACCTACTTGAGCAAGGCTGGATCAAACCCGATGAGAAGGTAGTCTTGTTCAATACAGGCAGCGGGTTAAAATACGCCCACCTATGGGCACAGACCGCGACCCCGGTCGCCCGGTGAATCTCCTAGCCATCCAGTGCGATGAGGATCATCGCAAACACTCGCCAGATTCTTGGGACACACCCTGTTGTAGAGGGGTGTGTCCCAAATTTCAGGAAATAGCTTGGACCGGCGTCTTGCGCCTTACGAACCAGCGGCTATCTGTCACCCCGCAGGGCCTCCCTGCTCCGGGCAACCATAGAGTGATTCATCCTCCTGCATCGAAATGACGTTGAATTCCATCCCTCTTATCAAATACGCGCCAAGTTTCCGACATACACCGGATGTAGAATTAGTGGTTGCGTGGAATTGTCCTCTCTGTTATAGTTTTGCCACCCGCCTTAAACGTAAAGAGCTTGCCATAATCTAATCAGCACATTACCCCCGGATGATGCCTATGACACTACACCCCACATGATGACCTGCCACAGCGAACGCTTGTGCAGGTTTTTGTTTTGCCCTGGCACTGAATCTTAGTAGGTGGATAGTTTGATCATCGCTCTCTATATTCAAGACCATCAATGACCTCTACCAGGACGAATAAACTAAGGAGCAAAACGTGGACAATCCAGTTGAGACGTATACCTATCGCAATGGCAAGCGAGTCGAGTTACGCAGACTAGACGATACGTTTAATGTGTCTGCGCCAGCACAGGTTGTGAGCGGACACAACTTTAGAGAAGTCACTCCGTTTTCAGCCGCAATGTCTCAAGTGCGCGTTCTTCCAGATGACCTAGCGCAAGAAATGAGCCGTGCCCGTTCCATTGCGCCGAGTCATCATGTCTATGAATTCGCCAGTTCTCACCAACAATTCATTCCCACGCAACGTATTTTTGTAACATTTCACGAGAGCGTGAGCACACAGCAAATTGACGAATTGCTGGCGCGCTATGAACTCTTGCGGGAGGAACAAATCTCACTACAAACGTGGGTTGTCCGTGCACCTGATGGCGTTGAAAGTGACATGACGACGCTGGTGCGCAACTTGGTGGAAGATGAAGAATTGGTAGCGGATGCTGAAAATGTGCTAATGCATCGTGCCGCAAGGGCCGGACTTCAACTACCAGTAGATCCAAGGTATATTGACCAATGGCACTTGCACAGACATTCGCAGCATCCCGCCTTTGATGTCCGTGCTTCGACCAATTGTGAGAAGGCATGGGAACTTCTGCAAGGCTTTGGCAGTGAAGATGTAGTGATTGGAATTACGGATGATGGTTGCCAGCTAAATCATGTGGACTTTGGCGACCCCAGCAAATTTGCCGGGTGGGCCTATTTTTCAAGTGACAAAAGCTTTATCACATCCGACAATATTGATGCAGATCCAAACCAGATGTATGCACTGGGGTTTAACCACGGGACAGCTTGTGCCGGGGTTGCCGCCGCTGCTGTGAACTCGGAGTCAACAGTAGGTGCAGCTCCTGGTTGCCGGCTTTTGCCGGTCCGTTTCCAGGCTAACGCATGGAATTTCGACTTTGACGACCTAGACCTTTACTATGTCTTGCAATATATCAGTGATAAGGTAGATGTGCTGTCAAATTCATGGGGACTAGTGCCTGTCATGCCCTTCGCCACCATAGTTCAGGAGAAGATTCGGGAACTAGCCATCTCTGGTGGTCGCAGGGGGAAAGGCATTGTATTCCTTTGGGCGGCGGGTAATGAGAACTGCCCGATTCACTTGGATTCCAGCGTTCCTATTCCCTACACAGGTGGATGGGATGGACGATGGGAACTTGACGAGCACCTACAATGGCAGTTTCAACGCTATGAGTGGATCGGTGTTCAATACGCATCGCGTTTCATAAATGAACTTGTAAATATTCCGGGAGTGATGCATGTGGCAGCACTGGGAAGCACAGCACAGCGGAGCCACTATTCAAATTACGGTCCAGGCATCATGATCTGTGCACCGAGTCACAATGACCATATGTACGCTCGGGGCAAAGCAGTTGGGCTTCCAATAATGACAATCTCTGGCGATAATCACACCACTCTAGAGTATCAATTTGGGGGCACATCCAGTGCGACTCCTTTAGTGGCAGGTATTGCTGCGCTCGTGATTTCAGCCAATCCAAATCTCAAAGCACTGGAAGTGATATCGATCCTAAAGCAGACAGCATCAAAGGATCTAAACTTTACTGGCTATCCACGCACAGCACCGGAAGATTACGATCCAAATCCGACATGGGATGTGTCACCTGTAGCACCCTTCAACCAAGGTGATTTCCAGGATATTGATTCTCCTGATGGTACATGGAGTCCCTGGTTTGGTCATGGCAGAGTGGACGCAGCAGCGGCCGTGAAAATGGCGCTGGGTTTATTGCCAGAATAAGGGACAGCTTATGTACAGCCATCCTCGTTATAGGCAATCTTATTAGGCTCACCAGGGCATCTCAGATCCTCATTCTTGAGATGCCCCAGCAAGAGTAGAATCTCTCGTTTGACGAGCAACCAGATTTTTGCTATTCTCACAGCGTAGGCAAAAGCTTCCCGATTTTCTCCCGCTCCTAAGCACTGTCGACCCAACCGCCTACACGCCGTCCATCGTGTTGTAACTGCCTTGTATAACTAAAGAAACGTCTGAAGTAACGTATCGTCGTTCGACGCTGTAGTTTGAGATCAGTGTTGTACAAACGTTTGCGTATGAGGTTACCAGCTACTTTCCCTCTGGTCTACGGTCGTGTTCGGCTCTCCCCATCCTAGCCCAACGCAACCAGTTCAGGGTGTTTTGCGAACTTTCAGTTCCCTAGTAAGCGAGTGCCAACAAGTACATATTGCTAACCGCAGGTGAATGCCAAAGGAGAAAACCATGACCCTAAGTTCCCTCTCTCGCCGTAAGTTTTTACAGATCTCCGGATCTGCGGTCAGCGCGCTGGCGCTGGCGGCTTGTGTCCCCGCGGCTGCCCCTTCCGCGCCAGCCACAGATGATACTGCGGCTGCCACAGGTGGCGAAGCCGTAGTTAGTGCAGATAGCCCGCTATGGGTACTCCACTCCAATGACTTTCACCCGGACTACAACGACTTGGTCCGCAAGACCATTGTTGACTACGCCACCGAAAAGGGCTGGGCATTGGAAGTCGCTGATACGGCTGGCTTCCTGGGCGGTAGTGCCGACATTCAGAAGATTGCCGCGGCTGTCCAATCGGGTGATGCCCCAGACTTGTGGATGCACACGGTTAGTGTCTTCCAAATGAAACAGTTGAACACGGTTGTTCCCGTCACCGACATCGTGAATGAGCTTATTGCCACATATGGCGAGGTTACGCCCCGTATGCGCAAGGATACCGAAACCGACGGTGACTTCTATGGGGTTCCCTTCCATGTGCGCAGTGACGGTGGCTGGGCACGCCGGGATCTCTTTGAGGCAGCAGGCATCGACGTCGCTGCACTCGCCACCTACGATGAGTTGCGTGAAGCTTGTCTCGAAGTTTCGGATCCCGCCGCGGAAATTTGGGGGTGGGGCATGACCGTCAACCGTGGTGGTGATGGCGGCTATCTGATCAACCGGGTCTTAAATGCATGGGGTGCAAATTGGGTAGACGAAACTGGCCAATACGTTACCATCGACAGCCCGGAAGCCGTCCAGGCGGTGGAATGGTTGGTGGATACCTACACCAATCCACAATGGGAACGCATGCTGCCGCCAGGTGTGTTGAGTTGGACCGATCCCAGCAACAATGAAGCCTACCTGGGTGGCAAGGTTGCCTATACCCAGAACGCAGGTACTGTTTATGCAAAGGCTGTGGTGGATGGCAACCCGGTTGCGGAGACCACACTCTACGACTCACCCAAGGGCGGTCCGGTCCTGGAGACATTTAATGGCTTAGGTGGCATGAACTGGTTGAAGATCCGCGAAGGCAAAAATCCGGCAGCTGCCGACGAATTGCTCCAGCACTTCTTTAGCGAGGAAATTCTCAAGCAGGTCTACACCGTAGCAACCGCCTATGCCGTACCTGCCTATGAAAGCATGTGGGAGTGGGAGGAGATCACAAGCGTCGAGCAATCCATGGCGCAGAAAGCCGCGGCATTGGACCCAGTGGGCTGGAACGGATTGGCCTATCCCGGTCCAAGCACAGCGCAGATGGGTGCAGTCGGCACGTCCAATGTTCACACCGACATGGTCGCTGCGGTCCTCACAGGCACTGCGACAGCGGAAGAAGCAGTCCAGCAAGCCGCCGAACGTTCGATCCAGATCTTCCAGGAGTTCGGTGCACCTGGCGTTCAGTAAGCTAGACATGCCA
>CAMPHP010000281.1 GCA_946885925.1 uncultured Litorilinea sp. | reverse complement strand
GGCGAAATTACTATCAATGCCCCGGTTGAACAAGTGTGGGCATTGTTGATCGATTTACCTAACTGGCCCACAATTGACCCTTCCTTCAAGAACGTGCGAGTGGAATCGAGCATAACCGTTGATGCTCGATTCCACTTTACACTTTTGAATTTTCCCATCTCTGCGAAATTCGCGGTGGTTGAGCCAAATCGTGAACTCTCATGGACGGGTGCGTCTCTCTGGTTCAAGGCAATTGACAGGCATATCATGGAACAAACGCAAGAGGGGGGAACACGACTCTACATCGCAGAGTCCTTTGCGGGTCTGTTAGCCCCCCTCTTTACAAGCAGTGAACAGTTGAAAAAACAGCATCAAAACTGGTTAACTGCATTCAAGCAAGCTGCCGAGCAGGGACGATAGCGCACCATCGTCTGTGACCTCTTGCTCTTCGTTCACCAGATATTCAAACTGCCCAAACGGAATGATGTTCATCCCTAGTTCGCTGCTGTACAACTCGGCTATTTCCTGCGCGATATAGGGGCGATAGAAGGGCTTGCCTGCCGAATCGTTGCCCGGACTTGCGTAGTCTCGGCCCACGATCAGATGGTTAGCGCCATAGTTGCGTTGGATGATCATGTGCCACACTGCCTCGCGTGGGCCTGCCATACGCATTGCCAGTGGCAGCAGCGCAAGTATCACGCGATTGGGGTCGTAGTATCGTTCGGCCAGCGCCCGGTAGCTACGTACCCGCATGGAGGAGTCTACATCACCGGATCTAGGCAGGCCAGCCACAGAGTGGAGCAGCAATGAGCCATTGAGCTCTTGCACGGCGCGCCCAATCAATATTTCGTATTTCTGCCGTAGCGGGTTGCGCGTTTGCAAGGCCACGACATTCGTATGGCCCAAGTTCTGTAACTGTACCCGCATCTGCGCGGGCGTCAGGCGCAGGTCGCGGAAGTCGTGATGCGTGGGAAGTTGCAAAACGCGCAGCGGGCCGGAGATGTTGACCTTGCCCAGCCGGTGCATTTCCGAAACGAGCGGATGGCTGAGATCGGTAGTGCCATAGACCCACCTTGCCTCGTGCTCCAGGTTCCATCCGTAGATCTCGTGAATCGTCATGATCGCCAGCAGATTGTTCTCGGAGTCGCGCAGTGCGATCTCCCTTCCCAAACGGATCTCCGGTGTTGGTTCAACTGGCAGCGTAATCGGGATCGGAAAAGTGCAACCGTTTGCCATCCGCGATTCGTTCAACACGCATTTGTAGTCACGTTTGCCCATGAAGCGATCCAATGGCGAAAATGCCCCGACCGCCAGCAATTCAAGATCGCAGAGGGTACGCATCGAAAGCTGAATCGAATGCAGATGTGCCGCGTACTCCTTCAGTTCTTGCTTTTCTTCATCGTCCACAAGCAGATTAACTAGCTGTCCGCCATAGGGAGCGATCAAGTTTGCGGTTTTCATTACAGGAGTGGCAAGTGCCATTGTATTTTCCCTTTCCAAATTCGCCAGTCACATGGACATGCTCAGACCTGTCCATCAGATTTGTCCAATGGTATCCTTGGTGCGAACACCATACCAGAGGTATAGCTGGCAGAGTACGCCGGCTGAACTGAGTCCGAGCAAGATCCCGAGGATCAATTCGGGAGACCACAATCCAGCATACAGGACTACCGCGGCGACAATCAGATCCAAGACTAGACTAAGTGCCACTGCCAAGACTATCTCATACAAGGCATCTCTGATCTGCAAAAGCTGTATAAATGCCATACCCGGACAGAAGAGCAGAAACCACAATGTGACCCAGGGACGAAGCGGCATAGCCCCACCCTCGTAGACAAGCACGCTAACAGCCGCTACCGAAATTGTGATGATAACAGGCCATTTCCAACTTAAATAGTTCATTCGATACTCTCATCTTGGCAAAGCCACTCACCAGTGCTCATGCACTGATCGAGCGCGCAAAACACCTGCTAGACAGAAATTACTGAGCAGTAATCTCGTAATAATTGAGATTGAATCTATCAGTTTCGGCGACGAAGCGTAACGTATGCGAACCCGCGGGCAGCGGAATCACAACGGATACATTCACCCAGTTCTGCCAGCCGCCAGTCCAGGGTATTGCCACCGAGCCACTGACATTGTTACCGTCAATCTCGATGTGGAAACGGCGACCTCCTGATGGTGTTGCCACACGCACGAGAAGCTGATAGTTACCCGCTGCCGCCACGTTAATGTCGTAGGATAGCCACTCACCTGGAGCGATCCAAGCGACATCATAGTTGCCGCTGCTATCTTGCGTGACTTCGATATCTACATCATCTTTGCGATAGGCGCGCCCGCTATTCCCGCTCGTGGTATCAGAATAGCCGGTGCCTGCGCCTCCATTGCGATAATCTTCTGCTTCAATCCGGCCTGGAATTGAAAAGACCTGTTCCCACGGATTCGGCGCGCCAACAACCCGGTTTAACGAGAATTCAGAGGTGTTGCCTGCTGCATCGGTCGCAGTTGCCGTAAGGTACTCTCTCTCTGTTACACCGCTAACCGGCACCGAAAATGTGCCATCCCCCGCAGCTACTCCTGTACCAACTAGAGTTCTTCCCTCTCCATAGGCATTCGCGCCGCCATCAGCAATGTAGATTTCGACGGTACAGTTGGCACATGCTTTTCCCGTGACCGGCGAAGGCCAGGTTTTCTCAAGGACTGGAAAGTTCAATTGCTCATTCGGGCCTGTATCAAGGTCATCCTGATCGTTTAAGTTCGTCTGTGCAACTGGCGCAAGATCAATCCCCAGGCCGACGTTGCCAAAAATCGAGTTCTGGGTGATTCTGTTGCCATCATTGGCGTCCCCCTCGATCTGAATGCCCACTGGATTGTAGGCGATGATATTACCCGGCCCGATCTGCGACTGTGGGGCCAACACCTTAATGCCAAAGAGCGCATTGCCAATTGCATTCCCAGAGATGCCGATACCGATGCGATTGTTCCGAACGACATTGTTACTGGTACAGCAATTGCCAAAATTATCGATCTGGATACCACCACCAAGATTGTTGCCGATTACATTGTCCAACACGCGATTATTAACGACTCGATCCTTCACCGAAACGCCAAATTGACCATTTTCAGCATAGGCTGGTCCCGCATCCCCGCTCACATCAGTACCAATGTAATTGCCGCGGATCAGATTCTGGGTTGTTACTGCGCCATGCGACATTTCAGCGCCGCTGCCGTTATTCCCGGAGATAACATTGCGCTCACCCGGTTGCACCCCGCCCACGGTGTTATTCGACGCGCCATAGTTGATATCCACACCATGAATCCGGTTAGATAGACGCCGCGTCCCATCGGGACTCAGCCCAATTAGGTTGTTGAAAACCAGGTTTTCCACTGTTCCCACATGCCAAAATCCAACCCCGTGCCGCGCATTGCCAGATATCACGTTGCGCTCCGCGGGCAAGACACCACCAATGCGGTTACTCATTGCCTTCTGCTCTAGATGCACGCCGTGTGCCTGCATCTGCGAGGTCACTGTCGCCTCTGAACCTCCGGTAGCATCGATCCCAATAAAGTTGCCCACAATCACGTTATCATGCGCGCCATCGCCATAGACCCAGAGCGAACGCTTTAGGTTATAAAACGCCAATCCCTTCACGACATTGTCAGCAGACGTGATTGCCAAACCGTCGAACGCCTCTGGCCCATTGCCACGGATCTGCACCCTGATCTGTGCATTGCTGACGAGCGGGTCAGTGTTGGGGGATGCCCCTGGCTGACTGTAGCCATCGATCACCGTACCTCCCGTTGCATCCCATAGGGATGGCAACCGGTTCCCCAACTGGATCGTATGCACCCCACTGCCAGGGATCGCAAAGACAATCACATCGCTGCCTTGACGCGCATTCGCCTGCTGGATCGCTGCCCGCAATGTACAGACCCCAGATGGGCTAAGGCATTTGTTATCGGATAAGCGTGCATCATATTCGTCAAGGGTGGAGTTGACGGCAAAAGTCAGCACAGCCAATGCCTGAGCCACAGCCGCTGTTGGATTGTTGACCAGCGGCAGATATAGCTGCACCGCCCATTGCTTAGGTTCCTCAACCACTGGCTCATTCTCGCCACTTGCATAGGCTGCTGCTGTCTGCACATCCACGATGTCCACACAGCCATCCCCATTGATGTCCGCACTTGCCTCACGACCACCACATGGCTCGCCTGCCTCGCGCACGATCTGCCAGGCTAACGCCACTTCCATCACATCGCTGTGCGTCACGCCTCCATCCTGGGTGACATCGGCGGCTGTGGCACTTGCCACCAGCGCTTCATCCCCGCTGCGTGTCCAGTTCCAGGCATCGGCTGGGGCACTGTGCGCTTCTCCCCCCTCCCCCACCTGCACCACCACACTCGACTGGGCGAGGCTGACCGCAAGCGGCTGACCTGTGCGATCTACCACCTGCATCTGTTCCACACGCACTTCAAACTGTCCGGCTGCCCGTGCCAGCAGCTCCACCTCGCCCAACACGCCAGGCTCAGCCGCCGCTTGTACCTGCACCTCGCGCCGCGCTAGACAAGGCGCTGTGCCACAGGTGTAATAGCCCACCACACTCCCCGCGGCTACCTCCGGCACGACCAGTTGCCCGATGCCTTGCTCGCCGGGTGCCGCAGGCGCAAACCCCGCATATTCGCCGATGGTTTGTTCTCCCACCAGGCGCGGGTACAAGAGCAGGGCTTCAAAGCCACCGACTGCCACATCCCCTTCCAGCCGCAGCCGCAGCCGAATCACCTCGCCTACACCGACCTGGGCCGGCGCTTCGAGCGTCACGCGTGCGCCACCTGCCTCCTGGGCATAGCTGCTCTCGTTCGCCATCATGCCCACCACCACACTCACTATCACCGCCAAGAAAATGGCTAATCCGCGGCGTACTTTCCTATGTTGGAGTTCTTGCCTTTTCATACGGCTCCCTATTTCCTCTCGCGAGTAATCGGACGAAGCAAAAGGCACAGAGACCTCTTATGCTTCGCCTAACAACTGCTGCTAGCTCTGTTCTGATCCGACAAATGCGGGGAATATGCTAAAGACTGCATTCAGACACTGGTCCTCTAACCCAATCTCTGCGATGCACCGTCTGTCCACAAGATCATAACAGGCAATATGCGTCTGGAGTGACTGCTTAAAGCCAGTCCGCACCCAGCCGACCGCTTCACGAAACTTGGTGGGGCGGATTCGCGAGAACCCTACCCAAGCCCTCGTCCCCTCAACAAAAATACCTCGACACCAACCCAACAGTATCTCGGCATCATGGATGGCTGCCAGATCGATAACTTCCTCAACTTGCAAAGTTACAGGGTTGGCAACTACGACCGTTCCATTGACCGTCGTGAAGTAAAGACGACCCTCATATAGCAATCCATCATGCACACGCTCTATCC
>CAMPHP010000280.1 GCA_946885925.1 uncultured Litorilinea sp. | reverse complement strand
CTATAGTCGCCCACAATTTATCTACAACCCAATCTGTCTGCTAAAACACCCTATACGGGGAGGCTCTATGGGTCTTAATCCTAACCTTCGACATGTCCAGCTATTGAGCGGTTTATGCCTTGGCTGTACATTGGCCCTGGTGCTATTGATAGGCGTGCGTAGTGCCAACAGTGCTCCCCTTGCATCCAACCTCACCATCTATACCGACCAACTCACCGGCGGCTGGGACGATTGGTCATGGGGTAGCGCCGTCAACCTCACGCAAGCAGGCACTGTCCACAGCGGCAGCGCGGCTATCGCAGTCACCCATACGCAGGGCTGGGCCGGGCTTTCGCTGCGCGCACCTGCGCCCATCGCTACAAGTGACTATACAGCCATCTCTTTTTGGCTCTATGGTCATGGTGCGCCGCTTGCGCTCTATACCCAGAACAACGATGATGGCACAGCCGGAACGTTCTACAACTTTACCCCTCCTGCCGGGCAGTGGACAGAATATGTTGTGCCGTTGGCGGAGCTAGGCTCTCCAACCGCGATTGCCCGGCTTAACTGGATGAGCCAGAGTGACCAACCCCAACCCATCTACTACGTGGATGATATATACCTTATAGCTGCCGGCACCCCGCCACCGCCCCCCGCTGGTGTTGATATCATGCTTCATGTAGATGTCAACGCAGCGCGCAAACCCATCAGCCCCTACATCTATGGCATGAACGAATATAGTATGCAAGGCGATGCAGTCATGTTGATGCAAGAGTTGGGGCTGCCTGTGCGCCGCTGGGGAGGCAATATCACCACTCGCTACAACTGGCAGACCGATGTTGCCAATCATGCCTCTGATTGGTTCTTTGGCAACGTCAAAGAGAGCAACGCCACCAACCTGCCCGATGATTCCGCGGTCAATCGCTTTATCAACCAAAACCGCCAAGCAGAAGCAGATAGCCTTATCGTCCTGCCCATGAGTGGTTATGTCAGCAATAATAATGGGCTAGCATGTGGCTTTAGCGTGCAAAAGTATGGTCCCCAGCAAGCCACAGCCGCGGCCGATAGCCGTCCCGACTGTGGGAATGGCCGAAAACTGGATGGCTCTCCGATCGTTGGCAACGATCCGCTAGACGCTAGTGTTGCGATTGCCCCAAACTTTGTGGCCGATTGGGTGACGTATTTAGTAGGTCGCTATGGCCGGGCCAACGCTGGGGGCATCCGGTTTTATAACTTTGACAATGAGCCAGATCTCTGGTTTGAAACCCATCGTGATATATGGCCGACGGGCTATACCTATGACCAAATCCGTGACCTCACCTATCAATATGGCGCAGCAGTCAAGGCGGTTGACCCTACTGCCGCGCTCCTAGGGCCGGTGGCACATGGTTGGAGCTACTATTGGCACTCTCCCTATGATGGTCAGCGCAATGATTGGGCCACCCCCGACGACCGCAACGCCCACGGGGAAGAGCCATTTGTCTCCTGGTATTTGCAACAGATGCACGCCTATGAAGAACAACATGGTGTTCGCATTCTTGATTATTTGGATTTGCACTACTATCCCCAGGCTCCCAACGTAGCGTTGGGAAATGCAGGCAGCGCCAGCACCCAAGCCCTGCGCTTGCGCTCTACCCGCTCACTCTGGGACCCGGCCTATGTAGATGAAAGCTGGATTGCCGATGCTGGCCCTGACGAGGGAAGGGTACAGCTAATTCCACGCATGCGTGCCTGGGTGGAGCAAAACTATCCAGGCACAAAACTTGCCATTGGCGAGTACAATTGGGGTGGTATGGAGCATATCAACGGGGCATTAGCCCAGGCCGATGTGTTGGGTATCTTTGGACGTGAAGGGGTAGACTTGGCAACGCTGTGGGCACCGCCACAATTGGATGAGCCAGGGGCCTTTGCCTTCCGCCTCTATCGCAACTATGACAACGCGGGCAGCCAATTTGGTGATACCAGTGTTGCGGCAACGAGCGATGATCAAGCGCGTCTCAGCATCTACGCTGCCCAGCGCACAAGTGACAATGTGCTCACATTGGTCATTATCAACAAGAGCAGCAGCCAACTCGACGCGCAACTCACGCTCGATAACTTCACATCCACTGGTGCGGCCCACGTCTATCGCTATAGTGATGCCAATCCCAGCGCCATCATACACGCTCCCGACCTGACCATCACAGGCGACCAAATGACGACGAGCTATCCTGCCAATTCTATCACCCTCCTGGTGATCCCTGAATCCGTTACTCAAGAGCCTCAGGAGCCAGAAGAGCCTCGGGCAGGGCTGCGCTTGCCCTTCTTAACTCGTTAGCTTCGCTATACGCTATCCCCTCGACTCCTGGATAGCGTATAGCGAAGCAGTGATAAGCAGCTTACAGCATGACGTATCGAGTCGCCAACGACTTACGTCAACGTAAGCATGAATACTTGTCAAACCATGTGTATTCTGTGGTATACTTAGGGCATGATGGGCAAGATACGATCTACTTACCAGCCATTTGTTGGCACATATCCCATCTCAACCGTCGGCTTTGACATAAAGGGAACAGCCGTCGGTGGTATGATCGCGCTTATTTAGCCCGCGGCCTGTTGCGGGCCCATGCGGGCCAACTCATAACGTGAAGTGCAACGCGGTGCGTTTGTTGACGCAGCGTTTGCGTTTCACGTTTTTTATTGTTCAACAGCACTCACTCGAACCAGAACGAATTACTCGATAATAAACCGGCACGCAAGCTATCGTGTGCCGTCCAGCCGACAGCAGGAGCAAGATCATGTCGCAACGGTATAATCCACAAGAAATTGAAAGCAAATGGCAGGAAGCTTGGGAAGCTCAGGGGTTATACAAGACCGTCGAGGACCCCAACCGCACCAAGTGGTACGCCCTGACCATGTTGCCCTATCCATCCGGCGACCTGCATACAGGTCACTGGTATGCCTTCACGCCCAGCGATGCTGCGGCACGCTTCAAGCGTATGAGTGGCTATAATGTCTTTTTTCCTATCGGCTTTGATGCCTTTGGGCTGCCCGCAGAAAATGCCGCCATCAAGCACGGTATTCATCCAAAGATTTGGACATATGACAACATAGAGCGCATGCGCGGCCAACTGCGCCAGATGGGTGCTATGTGGGCATGGGATCGCGAGGTGATTACCTGCGACCCAGAATTTTATAAGTGGACGCAGTGGTTCTTCTTGCGATTCTATCAAGCGAACCTGGCTTACCGCGAATTTGCCCCTGTGGACTGGTGTCCTAGTTGCCAAACTACCCTGGCGCGCGAACAAGTTTGGGGGGAAGAGCGCCGCTGTGAACGCTGTGGCACGCCTGTCGTCAAGAAAGAGTTAAATCAGTGGAAGTTCCGCATTACGAAGTATGCCGACGAACTGATCGAGGATCTGGATAAGATCGACTGGCCTGAACGCGTCAAGGTGATGCAGATCAACTGGATCGGGCGCAGCGAGGGTGCCGAAGTGACCTTCTACACCGAACAGGGCGACCCCATCGTAGTCTTTACCACTCGCCCGGACACGTTGTGGGGTGCAACCTTTCTGGTACTGGCCCCAGAGCATCCATTGGTGGACGTCGTTACTACCGACACCCAACGCGCCGCAGTCGAAGAGTACAAGGAGCAGGCAGCGCGCCTGGATGAAGTGACACGCGGGGCAGCGGACAAGGAAAAGACAGGTGTCTTTACCGGCGGCTATGCCATCAATCCGGTCAACAATGAACGTATTCCCATCTGGATTGCCGACTATGTCATGATGGGCTATGGAACCGGCGCGATCATGGGCGTGCCTGCCCACGATGAACGTGACTTTGCTTTTGCCAGCAAATATGGGCTGGAGATACGCCGCGTCATCTCCGGCCCCGATGGTGCTACAGGCCCTATGACCGAAGCCTATTCCTCCAAAACCGAAGGCGAGATGGTCAACAGTGGTGAGTTTACCGGCACACCGTTGACTGAAGCCATTGACAAGGTAATTGATTGGCTGGAAAAGACAGGCAAGGGCAAACGCGCCGTCAACTATCGCCTGCGCGACTGGTTGATCTCACGCCAGCGTATGTGGGGTGCACCTATTCCAATTATCTATTGCGAAAATTGTGGTACGGTCCCTGTACCCTATGAGCAGTTGCCGGTACGGCTGCCCGATGATGCAGAGTTCAAGCCCACAGGCGAAAGTCCGCTGAAGTACCATGCAGGTTTCCGCTATGTCACCTGTCCTACCTGTGGTGGGCCTGCCGAGCGTGAGACTGACACGATGGATACATTCGTGTGTTCCAGTTGGTATCAATATGCCTATGTTTCACCCTACTGGAAAGCAGGCGAAACGATCCATGCCGAGGATATGCCGTGGGACGAGGCCAAGGGCAAATATTGGTTGCCAGTCGATCAATATACGGGTGGCATCGAACATGCCACCATGCACCTGTTGTACACTCGCTTCTTCACCAAGGCAATGCGCGACCTGGGTTTAGTTGACTTTGACGAACCCATGCTGCGGTTGTTTAACCAGGGGATCATCCTGGGGCCGGATGGGGAGAAGATGTCCAAGAGCCGAGGCAACGTTATCAACCCGGATGACTATGTAAGCAAGTATGGTGCTGATACCGTGCGCGGCTATCTGATGTTTATCGGCCCGTGGGATTTGGGCGGGCCCTGGGATCCCAGCGCCATCGAAGGGGTAAGCCGTTTCTTATCACGCGTTTGGAATACGGTGCTGGATGAAAGCCAAGCTGCGGGTGAAGCCGAACCAGCTCAAGTGCGTGGGCTGGAGCGCAAACTGCACCAGACCATTCTGAAGGTCACGGACGACCTGAGTAATTTCCGCTTCAACACGGCAATTGCGGCGCTGATGGAGCTGAACAATGTGATGATGCGGCTGAAGAATACGGCCGTCGCACGCACACCCATTTGGGAAGAGGCCATTGACACCCTGCTGCTGATGATGGCTCCTATCTTCCCCCATATCAGCGAGGAACTGTGGCAGCGGCGCGGTCATGAGACGAGCGTTCACTTACAAAGTTGGCCACAGGGCGACGTTGAAAAGACCCGTGATGACGAAGTAGCCATCGTGGTCCAGATCAACGGCAAAGTGCGCGACAAGTTGGTCGTCCCTCCCGATCTGCCCAATGAGCAGATCGAAGCCCGGGCATTGATGCTGGAGAACGTCCGGAAATGGATCGATGGCAAGAGTGTGCGCAAGGTCGTAATTGTACCCAATAAATTGGTAAATATCGTCGTTGGCTAAGTTGTACACTGTTCTGCAATAAAAAATGGCAAGGAGTCTCGGAACTCCTTGCCATTTTTTATTTCTACCGGTCGATATATACCTGAATATATATCTCGCAAACTCCACTCTGTGCACATTCACCAAAACTATTACTTCCACATCCTTAACCACGCCTCAGAATGGTGCAGAACACTTTCTAGT
>CAMPHP010000279.1 GCA_946885925.1 uncultured Litorilinea sp. | reverse complement strand
GAGATGTACTATCTGCATTTTGGGCATGTGAGCTTTTACCATCCCCGCCTCCTTTGCTTTCTGCTAGAACATGAAGGCTTTGGCAATGTGGAATACAGCGTCAATCCCAACACCGCCTCGCCGCTGCTGCCCGATGTCCAGGCGACCGCACGCCGTACACCCGCCTATGCACCTGACCCGAATCAAAGCGTGCCCTATTTGCGCGCTGTACCGCCCCAGGGTACTTCATGGCTCAACCGGCTCAGTTACCAGATCAAACGCCGCTTGGCCCAATGGCTTGTGCTGCCTTTTACCGATAGCCTGGCCGCGGCTACCCACGAACGGCTGGCCGCGCTGGATACGGAATTGCTGCGGTTGGGTAGCAACATTCAAGCCATCAATGGCCCCTTTGAGTGCTTTGCGACAGGCATTATGCCGATTGGTGATCCACCAGCAGCCAAACCCCATGCTCCTTCTCAATCATGAGTCGCCCATCTTCCTTGCTCATCCTTAGCCATGATGTGGTGGGAAGCCAGATGGCTGGCCCTGGCATTCGCTATTATCACCTGGCGCGCGTGTTGGCGCATGATCTGGTTGTTACCCTGGCTGTGCCTGGTCAAGTGCCCCAGGCACTCGATTTGCCCGGTGTCACCCTAGCCACCTACCAGCCAGATGATTGGCACTCGCTGGCCCCCCTCTTGGCCCAAGCCGCTGTCTGTCTGCTGCCCGGTGATCTGGTGGCACGTTTTCGCCAATTTGCCGAGGTGGAGACAGTGCTGGTGATTGATGGCTATGACCCTGTTCTGTCCGAGTGGTTGGCAGTCCACGCCCATTTGCCGCTGGAATCGCTGCGCACCCTTTGGCAGGAGCGTCTTGCCCAGCAAAGCGCGCAATTCTACTTGGGTGATTTTTTTATCTGTGCCAGCGAGCGCCAACGCGATTGGTGGTTGGGGCAGTTGGAAGCCCACGGGCGCATCAATCCCGCCACCTATCGCAGCGACCCGACCTTGCGCCAGTTGGTAGATGTTGTACCCTATGGCTTGCCCGTTGAGCTACCCAAAGCCACACGCCCGTTGATCAAAGGGATTTGGCCCGGCATTGCTTCCACGGATAAAGTGGTGCTGTGGGGAGGTGGGCTGTGGCCCTGGCTTGACCCGCTGACTGCTATTCGTGCCATTCGTCGCTTATCCTCCACTCGCCCGGAGATCAAGCTCGTCTTTCCTGGCACGCGCCACCCCAACCCGGAGATGGCAACCATGCCCACGCTATTGGAGGAGGCAAAAGAACTCGCCCAGACCTTGGGGCTGACAGAGCGCCAAGTCTTTTTTGGCGATTGGGTGGCCTATGCCGATTGGCCCAATGCATTGCTGGAAAGCGATGTGGCGCTGACGTTGCATATGGATTCCATCGAGACTCGTTTGGCCTTTCGCAGCCGTGTGTTGGAATATATTTGGGCAGGGTTGCCTGTCGTAGCCACCACAGGCGATGCCACCAGTGACCTCATCGCAAGCTATGGGCTAGGGCGGCAAGTTCCCCCTGGTGATGATGCGGCTGTGGCGAATGCCATTGCAGCCTTAGTGGACGAAGTGCCTGCCGCACGCGCAAATGCCTTTACCCAGGCGCGCAGTGAACTCAATTGGGAACGAGCCGCGGCTCCCCTGGCAGCATTTTGCCGCGCGCCCCATCGTGCGCCGGATCGCAAGGGGTGGCTGCCCGACCCAAATCAAGTAGAACGTTTGCAGGCGGAAGTAGACCAGTGGCGCGCACTTGTGTCCCGTTATGAACAGGGACGCTTTATGCGCGCTATGCGTGGGCTAAACTGGCTCAAACGACGGCTATGGATATAACAATGACAAGTAAAGCCGCTGTTCGTGAGGCTGGCATGATCGGGGATGGCGTGATGGCTCTCCCCCATGCGACTTGGATAAGCCGACGCCAATTGTGGGTTGATATTGGTGCGCCCTTCCTGGCAACACGCATTGCGTTGCTGCTGGTGGGCTGGTTTGCACGCTATTTCCCCCCCTCGCCCGACTACCCGCTGGCAGACGTGGTGGCGCGGGGCTGGCAGTTCTCACCACATCGCCTGCTAGATATCTGGGGACGCTGGGACACAGGATGGTATATGACCCTTGTTCGCGAGGGCTATACGGTGCATGGCAACCTTGCCCAACAGCAAAGCAACGTTACTTTCTTCCCGCTCTACCCTTATCTTGTGCGCCTGTTACTCTGGCCTATTCCTCACCAATGGCAGAGTGATGGCGTAATTCTGTTGGTGGGTGTGATTCTCTCCAATCTCTTTTTGCTGGGTGGACTGCTGCTCCTCTATCTGCTCACGCTCGAATTAACCCACAAAACTGACGTGGCCCAACGCACGGTTCTCTATCTGTTGCTCTTTCCTAGCGCGTTTTTCCTCTCGTGCTTTTACACCGATGTCGCCTTTTTGTTTCTTTCAGTAGCCGCGTTCTATGCAGCCCAGCGACGAGCATGGGCATGGGCGGCACTGGCAGCGGCGCTGTTGGGAATTACCCGCCCATTGGGTGTGCTGATTGCCCCGGTACTTGTGTGGCTCTATATGAGTTCAGTAGAATGGCGCATTGACAAGATACGCGCCAATTTTCTCTGGCTGTTGTTGACGCCCCTTCCCTTTCTGCTCTACCTAGTATGGATCGGCCAAGCAACGGGTGACTTCCTTGCCCCTGTGAGCGCACAACAAGCCTTCTTCCGGGGTTTTGCTTGGCCGTGGACAACGCTGTTGGCCCCTACAAAGGCCAACTTTCTGATGACACCCCTGGAACAATTCGGCGTGGTGCTCTTTTTAGCCGTGGCGGTGATTGCCTGCTGGCGATTGCCTAGCGCCGCTTATGGGCTGTGGGTCATGGCACTGATCCTACCGCCGCTGTTTACCGGCACGATGACTTCGTTTCTGCGCTATCTTGTGGTGATGGTGCCTGTCTTTGTGGTGATGGCACAATGGGGAGCACGCCCAGCGATTGATCGCATCCTGCAAACGGTCATGCTGGCGCTTCAAGTGGTGCTGATGGTGGCGTGGAGCCAGTTCTATTGGGTGGCATAGTTGATCATCTCACGCAGAGCCGCGGAGGAACAGAGAGAACCTTGCCCATGACACTCGCATCGGTCATTATTCCGGTTTGGAACGGAGCCGCAGAGCTACCCGCGTGTTTGGCCGCGCTCATGGAACAGAGCCATATACCGGTTGAGATCATCGCTGTGGACAACGCTTCTACGGATGGGTCGGCTGGCTGGATTGCGGCTCATTATCCTGACGTACAGCTGATCCGCAATAGTAGCAATCTGGGCTTTGGTGGGGCATGTAATCTTGGTTTGGCCCAAGCAAAGGGTGATGTACTGGTCTTGCTCAACCAAGACACCGTGGTCCAGCCAAACTGGTTGGCCGCGCTGGTGGCGGTGCTGGAAGAATATCCTGATGTCGGCATTGTGGGTAGCAAAGCACACTATGCCAATGGGACCATCCAGCACGCCGGCGGGATCGTGGATGCCCAGGGTGGCGGCGCACACATCGGCTATCGCCAGGTGGACCAGGGCCAGTTTGACCGGCTTGTGGATGTGGATTATGTTACCGGGGCAAGTCTAGCCATGCGGCGCAAGCTCTATGACGAGATTGGCGGCTTTGATCCAGCTTTCCACCCGGCCTATCTGGAGGATGTTGACCTTTGCTGGCGCGCACGAGCAGCCGGGTGGCGAGTGGTCTATGCGCCCCAATCCGTACTGGTGCACAACGAGCGCAGTGTGGCGGCTGTCCCAGATCACGACGGCATGCTGCTCTTTCACCGTCATCGCCTGCGCTTTGTCTGTAAACATTGGCCGGAGGCGCGGCTGCGCGATGAATTTCTGCCCACCGAGCGCGCCTGGTTAAGTGGTTTGGGGCCGGGGGGAGAACGGCTGATCGCTGCCGTCCACCATGCTTATTTGGCACAATTGCTCAATCTTGGGGAGTTGGCTGGATGGCGGCAGAAATTTCTGGGTGAAACAGACGAAGCCATCACAACCGTCGCGCGTGTCCTACTGGAGTTACGCACAGTCTATCCAGTCGGATTGGTCTTAACCGGAAGCGCGGCCAGTGAAGAACCATCACCGCTAGCTTCCTTGGGTGATGCGAGTTCAATCGCCGCCATTCGTGAGCAGCCTTTTCGCTCAGAGTTTCCCGTGATTGGCCCTTGGATCGCTGCCTTCCGTCGTCAATGGAACCGCATTTCGACCGAATGGTATGTCAAGCCAATGTTTCACCAGCAATCTCGCTTCAACGCGTTGCTGGTAGATGCGCTACAGCAGAGCCGCCACGAGCAGCACCGAATGCAACAGCGCAGCGCCACCGTGCTGGCCGAATATCTTTCAGGCCAAGCACGCGAGATCAGCGTCTTGACGCAAGAGATCGAAGCGCTTAAGCGCCAATTAGCTGAGCAACCTTCGGCAAGCGAAGTACATCAAACAAAAAAGTAGGGCATTTCGGTTTACCCAGCAGTATAAGATGAGGCATAAGATTCGGTGCGCGTTGTCTTTTTTACCCATACGTTTGTTCCCGACTATATCGGCGGGGCCGAGGTATCGCTCTATCATACATGCCGCGGCTTGCAGGCACGTGGGGTTGATTGTGTCGTCCTCACTGTCAATTCCCGCGGGGGCGGCCGCACCGATCAATGGTATGAGGTGGATGGTATCCCCGTTCATCGCATGACACGACGCACCAAACAACGCCGTCCGCTGACGGATCTCTTTGATGCGCGCATCTTCCCGCTGGTGCGAAATGATCTACGACGTCTACGACCCGATATCTTCCACCTGCACAACGTAGCCCAATCCACGCTGGCCCCTTTCGTGGCTGCGCGTACGACAGGCACACCCACCATCTGCACCCTTCACGACCATTGGCTGCTCTGCCCCAGCAACATGCTCTATCGCAACGACGGTACGGTCTGTGACCCGGCACAGTATCTTAACGGTTGTGGCAATTGCTACCGGCGCTATGAGTATTGGGCCGATATACCCCAACGCCGGCAGTGGATGCAACGCTTGACGAGCAACGTCACCCGCTTTGTCTCTCCCAGCCAAGCCCTGATTGAGTTGCATGTATCAGCAGGCTTTGAGCGCCAACGCTTTCGTCACATTCCCAACGCCTTGGACACACCCACTTTGGAAGAACCGCGCCATGAGCTGGTGATTGAAGCGTGCCTTGCCGCGCAAAGCCAGCCTACCCTAGTTTTCGGCGGAGGTGGCGTCCACACCAAAGGGGCTGATGTGATTTTGCGTGCCCTGCCTGGGTTGTTGGAAGCGATCCCAAATCTTCAGTTTGTGATCGCTGGCCCAGGTGAAGCCGAATATTTCCGCAACTATGCGCGCTTTGCACCTGCCGTGCGTGTCTTGGGCAAGGTGCCTTTCTACGAGATGCGTGCGCTCTTTGCCGCG
>CAMPHP010000278.1 GCA_946885925.1 uncultured Litorilinea sp. | reverse complement strand
TTCTTGATCCAGGCACTACCTACGCTACAATCTTTCCAGGAACAAACCGGTTAGTCCGCTACCTTCCTTCGAGTTCTGAGGAAGGTTTCTGTGTATACCAAACAAACCGAGAAGACAGATGAGGACGCCATGAGCGATTCAACGACAGAACCAAACGCCACCACCCGATCAGGCACCCCCATCGTGGGTCAACGCCGTCTCTTTTATTTTAATGACAACGGCCAACCTGCCTATCAAAGCTATGAGCTAACGGGCGACGACTATATGGACCCCCGCGTGGATGACGAGTTCTTTCACGGCGAAGTCCATGATCGCGCTGTGCGTATCCTGGCAAGTATGCTGCAACACCACTATCGCTACAGCCCAACCGTCAGCGTACATATCAAACCAAAGATGATTTGGACAGACGCCTCGCTGGCCCAGCCCATGCCCGATCTCGTATTGGTCAACCATCTCAGCGAACCCCAACGTCACCGGCCTATCCTTGATTTGAACACAGAAAGAGCCGCCGAAGAGGCAATGGCGCAAGATGCCGGACAGGTCTCTATACGAGCCATCTTTGAAGTAACATCGCCTCTACTGGCAACCTATGATTTGGAAACAAAACGCAGCCTTTATGCCCGTGCGGGCGTGCCGGAATACTGGATTATCGACACTGGTCTCCGTCCCGATCAGGAGCAGCTCAATTACACTATCTTGGGCTTTCAGCTACAAGATGGACGCTACACCCCCATTTCTGCCCAAAGTAATGGTCGTTGGGAAAGCCCTTCCTGCCGCCTCTGGCTCACAGTTAGTCCGGATGGTCAGAGTTTCCAACTCGGTGATATGCGTACAGGCAAACCCTTCCCTATCCCGACTGACGATGACGATCCTTCCATCGCCGCCCAGGCCGAAGCGGCCCGCCGCGCGCAATCAATCGCTGACCAACTCAAGATCAGTCCCGAGTAGCTTCATTTCTACTTTCACAGCCCCATCGTTGACCAAGACCGCCCATTCATGCTACATTGGCGCGGTCACGCGGTGTGCACCATTGCCACCTGTGCCAACCTGATTCTCTTCCTACCCACACCTGTTCGTATCGTTATACTAGCTGTACCTCAACATCTAAATAAACCATCTACATACAACGAGGTGACGCCCATCTGCGACGCACCCGTTCCACCTGAATTGGAGCCATTCGTTATGCAACGTCATTGTTTTTTGCTCAGGGTCAAACAGGATCGTATCGAAGAATATAAGGCACGCCATGCCGCGGTTTGGCCCGAAATGCTGCAAGCCTTAAGCGATGCAGGCTGGCGCAATTACTCACTGTTTCTGCGCGGAGACGGTTTGTTGGTTGGCTATTTCGAAACCGAAGATCTCGAAGCCGCGCGCGCAGCCATGTCCAAAAGTGAGGTCAACGCACGATGGCAAGCTGACATGGCCCCGTTCTTTGAGAAGCTAGAAGGTAGCCAACCGGATCGGAGCATGCGCATTCTCGAAGAGGTCTTTCATCTCGACTAGCAGAGCACACCCAACCACGCTATCTATCTTTTAGCCCTTTTCGCCATCACCCACCTTCCAGGAGCATCCGATGGACATTTACGCCCGCGCCTATCCCAAAGCTCGCATCGGTCTTTTTGCGATTGGCCTCGCCGCCTACTGGCCTCAATTCCCCGGTCTGAAGGAGCGCCTGGAAGGGTACTATCAACATGTGGTGGATCAACTGGAGGGCACCGCTGAGGTGGTGGGGCTGGGTCTGGTTGACACACCTCAAGCCGCCTACGCCGCGGGGAGCCGCCTTGCTGGTGAACAGGTTGATTTCCTCATCTGCCACACCGCCACCTATGCGACCAGCTCGCAAGTGTTACCCATTGTCCAGCAAGCCAAAGTCCCGGTCCTCATCCTCAACCTCCAGCCCACCGCCGCGTTGGATTATCCCAACACAGACACAGGCGAATGGCTAGCAAATTGCTCCGCCTGTTGCGCCCCCGAACTCGCCAATGCCTTTCACCGCGCTGGGGTTGAATACCAGGTCATTTCCGGGCAACTCTTCAACGACGAGCGCGTCTGGCGCGAGCTAGGTGAGTGGTGCCGCGCGGCCACTGCAACGCGATCTCTGCACGGCGCACGCTTTGGCTTCTTGGGCCTTACCTATCCGGGTATGCTCGACATGTACTCTGACTTTACCCAACATCATGCCCAGTTGGGCTTGCACGTCGAGGTGCTTGAGATAGATGATCTTGCCGAGCGCGTCCAAGCCGTCACTGACCAGGAAATTGCAGCCAAGTTGGAAGAAACCCATAACGTCTTCACGGTGGATTCGAGCGCCAATGAGGAAGATCTACGTTGGGCCTGCAAAGTTGCTGCCGGGCTGGATCGCATGGTGAGCGACTATGATTTGGACGCACTAGCCTATTATTATCGTGGCGCTCCCGAAAGTGAATACGAAAGGCTGGGTGCGGGCTTAATCTTGGGTAACACGTTGCTCACCGCACGCGGTATTCCTGCCTCAGGTGAAGGCGATCTCAAAAACGCAGTTGCTATGAAGGTGATGGATGTTCTCGGCGCTGGCGGCTCCTTCACTGAGTTCTACGCAATGGACTTCAATGAAGCGTTTGTACTCATGGGCCATGATGGGCCAGGTCATATTGCGATTAGCGATCACAAGCCGTTGCTGCGCGGGCTGGGTCTCTACCACGGCAAGTCCGGCTCCGGTATCTCAGTCGAGTTCAGCGTCAAACATGGCCCCATCACAATCTTTGGCTGTACCCAAACTCGCAACGGCCAACTCAAATTTCTAGCATCCGAAGGAGAATCAATTCCTGGCCCCATCCTTCAGATCGGCAACACCAACAGCCGTATCCGCTTCAATCTCCCCCCTGCCGAGTTTGTAGATGCATGGTGTGCCGAAGCGCCCACTCACCATTGCGCGCTCGGTATCGGCCATCTTGCGCCCGTCCTACGCAAGTTTGCTCGTTTGCAAGGACTTGCGTTTGCCCAGATCGCCGCATAGGCCGACTTACCTGCACCCCGTCAGAATGGCTGTCATTCCGACGCAGGAGGAATCCCCTTCTGCTCGCGCTGGCACAACCAAGGGGATTCCTCACATTCGTTCGGACTGACAAACATTTAATCGTGCGAAACATGTGGCTTTCGGGAAGCCCTTGCGGGCCACGAAAACGCAGTTGACGTATCATTTTCGCTATGCTATAGTTGGATCAATCGTAACCGTTACGTACTCCCTAGCTTTTGTAACTGTTGCGATATGCCAAATATGCTTACCAATTACGTTTGGATTGCCTTCGAAACCTCTTTGGTGTTTCACATTGCTGCAATTTAGCGGTGATGTTCTTGTCCTATTCAGTTTGTCTACAAGTTATCTCAAGAATGAGTTTGTCACCCCGCAGGGGTCTCTCTGCTCTGGGAAATCACAGAGCGATGTGCGCCTTTCCGTAGGCATCCTTCTGTAAATGAAAAGTATTCTTGAGATATGTTCTGGCAAACTGGTAGAGCCAGGCGCGTAGTAGGTCCGTTGCTCCCTTTTTCCGGCCTTCAATAGCCGAAACTCTGGATTGTCCATTTTTCAATATGTCGCTCGATGCAGGGCCGCATCTGTGAATTGGCTACCGCGCCTTGTGATCGCAAGGCGCGATCTCCAAGCGTGATAGTTGTTGGGCGTTAGCAAACAGGGCTGTATGCCTCGTTCTGCTTCACTCTGCCCATTGCGTACCTGTATCCAAACGATTTTATCGTAAAGGTCAACAAGCGAAACGAATGCCATTTGGTGCGAACAGCAAACCATCTCTTCCAGTTGGTAATCTGTGCGGCGACAAGATCAGCTCCCCATTACAAGATCTTCTCGACCAAAATACCAGTGGAAGTGAAGCTAGCTGTAGTTTCTAAACGCTAGCGTCTCGAACGCCTCCACACGCTGTCATAAAGAAGCCCAAGAAGGAACCAAAGGAGAGGAAAATGAAGAAAACGCGGAAACAAGGCATTGTACTTGCTATCCTGCTGGTATTAAGCTTGGTGATGGCTGCCTGTGCCGGGGCACCACCTGCGGGAGATACATCTGGCGCAGGTGCTGGTGGTGCCGCACCTGCCGTAGCCAACCCAGCAGCCCCCGCAGGTGAATCACAACTTCCGGTTGATGTACCCCGCGAAGAACTCTTTGTAGCTGACCAGATTTTCCGTTACAGCGTGATCGACAACTATAACTTTTGGGTTAATGGGCCGCACAATCCCCATCGCCATGCGCTCATGATGGAAACACTCTGGTATCGCGACCAAGAGACGAGCGAGTTGCTGATGGGTGCTGCCATTTCGGAACCGGTCTACAACGAAGACTTCACCCAGATGAACGTCGATCTGCGCGACAACATCTACTGGAGCGATGGTGTCCAGTTCACCGCAGATGACCTGGTCTACACGGTAGAGACGCTAGCCACCAACCCTGACTTGAGTGCAAATGGTTGGTCTACGCAACTCACCCAGTTCCTAGATTCTGTTGAGAAAACTGGCGATTTCAGTGTCCAGTTCAACCTCAAGGAATCAAATCCCCGCTTTCATAGCATGTTCGAAGCACGCTGGAATGGTGTCTACATGATGCCCAAGCATATCTTCGAGACAGTAGATGACCTAGCAACCTACACTTACAATCCCGCCGTAACGTTAGGCGCGTACACGGTTACAGAGACCGACCCTAATGGCTATTGGGAACTCTATACACGCCGTGATGATTGGGACCGGACACCCGCAGGCATCATCACCGGCAAGCCAGGGCCAAAGTATGTGCTGACGATCTTCTATGGTGAGAGTGCCAAGAAGGCCATTGCCATGTCACGCGGCGAACTCGATGTCTTCTTTGATGTAGACTTTGAAGCCTTCGAGACTGTGCTCGATACAACACCCACAGCACGCTCCTGGTATACCGAGTTCCCCTGGGCCTACCCCAACGAGGTAAGCACCCGCCACTTTATCTTTAACCAAGAGACCGACCCGATCTACGCCAACAAGGACGTGCGTTGGGCACTGGCCTTGGCCTTGAACATTGTGGAGTTGCAGACCGAGTATATCGGTGGCGTCGCTAAGGTAACACCCCTTCCGATCCCGCCAACCGCCGCCCTGACCGAACTCTACCTTGACCCAATGGAAGAATGGCTAACCGCTCTGGAAATCGAAATCGAACCAGGTACCATGTATCAGCCCTATGACCCGACAGTGCCGGATCAGATTGCTGCATGGGCCGAAGATCAAGGTTATGAAGTTCCGGGCACTCCCAGAGAAGTATTCGGCACAGGCTGGTGGAAATTTGACCCCGAAGTTGCCGAGCGACTCCTGATCAAGAATGGCTTTAGCCGCGATGGTAGTGGCAATTGGCTCAAGCCGGATGGGCAGCCCTGGGTGATGGATCTGCAATCTCCTCCCGACGAGAACGATGCCTT
>CAMPHP010000277.1 GCA_946885925.1 uncultured Litorilinea sp. | reverse complement strand
GGTGATGACGCCCGTCGTAAAATCCTCAGCGGGTGTTTTGCCATAATCTACGCCAAAACGCTCCAAGAGCTTTTGTCGCCAGACGGGGAGCCCCCACTTGAGCAAGGCCACCTCTGCACTAACGCTAACGGGTTGAAGAAAGGTAGGCGATTTGCCTGGAGGTGTTAACGCATACCAGCCCACAGCAATGCTATGACAGCCCATGTCCGAGAGGACACCTCCACCCTGACGTAGGGGGTCCCAGAACCAGGCTTCATGCGGCCCGCCATGCTCTTCGGCAGAGCGCACCAGCAATGGCGGCCCCATCGTCGCGATCTGCGGGGCAAGTTGGGCTAACTGGGCGCGTACCGGCTTCATAAAAAGTTGGTTCTCAAAGTAGGCAGTCGGGAGCCCCACTTGGTTGGCTAATTCCACCATTCGCCGCGCCTCGGCAACATTGCGCCCCAGAGGCTTTTCGCAAATCACGCCCTTGAGAACTGCACCCGCCTGCACTGCCTCCACAATCTCCTCCATGATGGCGACGCGCAAATAGTTGGGCGCATAAATGGCAATGACATCCACATGGGGAGCCATTTCCCGAACGCTATCATAGACCCGCGCCTCGCCCACTCCTAGCTCGCGTGCCAGCGCAGCCGTCTCCTCGGCATGGGCGCGCGTGCGCGAAGTAATACCCACCACCTCCATATTGCGAATTTGGGCTATCGCCCGCAATTGAAATTTGGCAATAAAGCCCGCACCGACAAAGCCAACTCGCAAGGGTGGCATCCTCTTCTCTCCTTTGCTAGATTCCGGTGTTTGGTTCTGGCGCTCTACATTGATCCTGAAGGGATAATCTGAACTAGAATGGCTTTTGTTTGCGGCAAATTGAGTCTACGCTATCCTCATAGAGGTTAATATCATGGGCAATGAGATTATCTTTTTGGTTGAAGCCTCACCAGAGGGCGGGTATGAAGCTCGCGCATTGGGTCAATCAATTTACACCTATGCTGATACATGTGATGAGCTACGATTAATGGTCAAAGATGTAATGGTCAAAGATGTAATGGTCAAAGATGCAGTCAATTGCCATTTTATGAGGCAGAGCGTCTTGAGCGGCTCGTCTTAGAACAACTTTAGTTGCAAATCCTCCACTTTCTCGCGCTTCTGCGGCAAAGCTGTTGGCGTAAGAATGGCCTTGCGCGCGGCTTCGATCTCATCCACAAAGCGGGAGAGGGGTAGTGTGACCATCTGTCCAAAGAGCATGCGCCGTGCGGCATGGGTCAAGGTGAGCGACTCTTGGGCACGGGTCATGCCTACATAGAACAAACGCCGTTCCTCGGCAATGTCTACCGTCTTTTCCTCACTTGGCGGCAAATAGGGCAGCAGCCCTTCTTCGCACCCTACCATAAAGACCACTGGAAACTCTAAGCCCTTGGCAGCATGGATGCTCGTGAGCGTCACGCTGTCAGCACGGGGATCATAGGCGTCGTCTCCGCTTTGCAGCGCCATGTAGTCGAGGAACGCGCCGGTCTCCGTACCAAAGGGTACTGCGCGCAGCTGTAATTGGGTGGTGCGCTCATTCTGCGCGAGCGTGGGCTTTTCTCCCTGCCAGGCAGACCAGGCGGCAAAGAGCAGGGGGATAGCCTCATCAAGCCGCGCCACCGTGGGCCAATCCGTCCACAGCGCCAGCAGTCCACCCAACCGCCGACGTTGGGCAGGCTTCAGGTGCTTACTGGTTGCTCCACTACGCAGCGCCGTTTCTACTTCTCGTGTGGCAACCTGTTCGGCAAGTTCTGCCAGCACATCGTCTGCTAGCGCGCCCTTGCCACTGCCCAGGAGCGTGGTCAGCGGCAGCAGTGCATGGGCTGGTTGAACACGCAGTTGCAGCAGCGCCAACAACTCGCGAATGTGGCGATGGGTAGTCAAGGCATCCCCCACGACTTGGTAGGGGATACCAGAACGGTCAAAGGCTTCGATCAAGGTGCGGCGTTGCGCGCCCAGGCGGTAGAGAACAGCAAAATCGCCAAAGGAGCGATTGCCTGTGGCGGTGCCTGCTACCCGGCCTGAATCCAGCGAAAAATAGCTGGTGCCGCCGACCGCCTGCTCGATTGTATGCACCACCGTCTCGGCTTCAGCGCGGTCAGTAGGTGCGGGGTATACGTCCAGTTTGATTTCTTGCGTAAACTCTGACCAGAGGCGGCGACCCTCTCCACTGCCTTGTGGACGGTCGGCATTGTTGGCAATGACTTGGGTGGCAGCCTCTAGCAGTGCTTGGGGTGAGCGATAACTCTGGCGCAACTCCACGGTGACTGCGCCGGGGAAGTCGTCAGCAAAGGTGTGGAAATAGGCTGGGTTGGCTCCGCGGAAGCTATAGATGGACTGGTCAGGATCACCAATCACACAGACATTGGCCCCACCCGCGGCGAGTTCGCGCAGCAGCCAGTATTGGGCCAGATTCACATCCTGGTATTCGTCTACGGAGAGCCACTGATAGCGCGCATGGAGCGCAGCCGCGGCGTCGGCGTGCTCGCGTAGAAGCTGCACGGGCAGCCGCACCAGATCGTCAAAGTCCACTGCCTGCGCCGCAGCCAATGCTTGGGTATAGGCGTGATAGCGGGCAACTAGTTCAGCCTCCTCTGCCAGTTCAGGTGCAGCAGCGTCTAAAAGGCGGTTCTTAGTCTGGCTAATCCAACTCAACGTCCGCTTCAATTCTTGTTCACCCAATCCCGGCAGGGCACGGCGTAGGAGTGTGCTGCGATCCTCGTCGTCAACGATGGCAAAATCATTAGGCAACCCAAACCGTTCTGCCCAGGTACGCAACACCTGCGCGCCAAAGGCGTGGAAGGTGGCAATGGTCAGTTGCGCGGTGATCGCCTCGCCTACTAAAGCGACCAACCGCTCCCGCATCTCCTCGGCTGCTTTGTTGGTGAAGGTGATGGCAAGAATTGATTCAGGGGCGACTCCCTGCACACGCAGCAGATAGGCGATACGGACGGTGAGGGTGCGCGTCTTGCCCGTGCCAGGGCCAGCCACAATCACCAACGGAACATCCACACAAGTCGCCGCGGCACGCTGGTCTGCATTGAGCCGCTCTAGCCAATCGCTCGTCACCGTGGCGGGCGCAACAGGTGACGGTGCAGGGGTCGCGATTGCTTTTGCTTCTGACACAGGTGCTGACGCAGGTTCGGCGACACTTTCCACAAGTGCTTCTGTAGGTTTGTCAGCCTCGGCAGGCAGATCAAAAAGGCCCGGGGCAGGTGCAGAAGTTGCATTTGTATCAGGTGCATACGAAGCAGCAGCTTCTTCAACAAAAAGCCCCAACTGGGGCGCACCTGTCTCCGGTGCATCGGGTGTAAAGACACGAATAACCCCATACTCGCCATCATAGCCAGCGTGGGCGACGATCTCGCCGCGGCGGATGCGCCCGATGGCTTCAGCAACGCGGCTGCCCCCTGCCAGCGCGATCTCCTCCAAGGGTGCGTGACGCAGAATGGTTAACTCTGGCCCTATCTTCGCCAACAGCTTCTCATACTCTTGTTGCACGCGGCGCGAAGTAGGCCCCACACCCTGTACTTCCCCCAACACTTCGGGCAGCGGTACCAAGTTGGCAAAGGGTGCAGGTTGCGCCGGACGCTCTCCTGGCGGACGGTCGGCAAGCACCTCAATGCGGTGCATCACGCCCACAGTGACTTCTCTGCCACAAACGGGACAGCGCAAATTGTGGGCAAGGGTCGTAGGCGGCTCCCAGCAAACACCACATTTGCGATGACCGTCCAGATGGTACTTGCCTTCTTCGGGAAAAAACTCCAATGTGCCGCCAAAGAGCGCGGGGTCGCCACTCCGCAATGCCCCCATGATGGCATCATAGCTGGGTTCGCAGCGCAGAATGGTTGCCTCGCGTGCCAACTTTTGGGGCGAATGCGCGTCAGAATTGGAGATCAGGGTATAGCGATCTAGGTCGGAGATGCGCCAGTTCATCGGTGGATCAGAGGAGAGGCCCGTTTCCACAGCAAAGATCTCACCAGTGAGATCGCCAAAGCACTCCTCCACCGTATCAAAGCCCGACTTGGAGCCGAGCATGGAGAACCAGGGCGTCCAAATATGGGCGGGAATCAGCGCGCAGCGGGGGTCAACATTGAGGACAATCTCCAGCAGATCGCGCGAATCCAGCCCCAGGATGGGCCGGCCATCCGAGCGAATATTGCCAATGCGTTCCAACGCTTGCTGGATGCGCGCAACAACCTCTAAGGAGGGTGCAAAGATAAGGTTGTGAACTTTGCGCACAGCATTGTGGCGTTTATAAATATTGCTGATCTCACCCACCAGCATAAAGCGCACAGAGTTCTGGCAAGCAGCAGGAACCTTCGCCGCTACCGCCGCCTCCAACTCTGGCTTGAGTTTGAAGAGTCCTTCGTCAGCAGGCTCTAACGAGGCGTGCATCTCTGCCAGCCAGCCAGGATGCGAGATGTCGCCCGTGCCGACAATGTGGACACCCTTCAACTGCGCCCAGCGTGCGAGATGCTCAAAGGTGAGATCCCGGCTGGTGGCGCGTGAATAGTGGGAGTGAATATGCAGATCGGCAATGCGTTCAACGGTTGGAAGTGGGGTTACGGATAGAGATTGAGACATGATAGAAGTATAGCATGTCTCTCGTTCCTGCCATCGTTTTTGTCTTGCCTGAAGTGGCATCCAGTTGTCTGAAAGGTGTGGCTCGCCACAACCACTTTTCGGACGTTTTCAGACAGGATAGATGTAGATTATTATCTCTTTATAGAATATATAAGCTCAATCTCAGAAGTGCCCGGCTTCCCAGAAGTCACAGATATGACAGGATCGAGTGCTTATCATTCCTCTCTCTGGTGGGCTATGCCCCATTATGTGATCGGAATGACAGCTATCTCGGACTTTTGACAGGTTCCACAGACGTGCTATCTTGGCATGATGAAGACGATCTCTGACTTCAAAGGACTCCCGAAAACAGCAAACACCATTGTCAACGTTCGTGTTATTCCAGCCCCCGACACCGCGTGGAGCTAACCGCATGAACACTTCGCAGCTTTCTCATATCCTAGAAGCGCGTCTACACCAAACGCTGGCACAAACGGTTCTACCTGGGCCGCTCCAGCAGAGCAACGCGACGCTCATTGCTTGGCTCGACACGCTATCGGTTGGCCCACCACTCATTGAAGGCCAGCAGCCCTCGCGCAATGGCCCTCTAGACTTTGAGGTATCGGTTACCGCCGATTTTAGACGCTTGACCTGGTATGCGGCAGGTGCAAGGGAGATAATGTTCCCGGCCATGTACCAATTCTTTTCGCTGGCAGGTGCAGAAAGCACGGAAATCTATCAACTGGACAAGGTCACTTCACAACTGAGTCCCGCATCGCTGGGAACCTGGGTGGAGGGGACGGAGGGCTGTCTCTTATACACATCTGAGCTGCCGACGACTAGTC
>CAMPHP010000276.1 GCA_946885925.1 uncultured Litorilinea sp. | reverse complement strand
TTGCGCCATCATGTCGGTGAGAACAGCTTGGGCTGCAATTGCATCGAAGAGCGGGTTGGGCGGCGCAGGCCATGAGGCACCGACGTGGGTACCCAAGGTGGCACGTCCCATGCTGGCTAAGTTCGGATCCTCCTCATACGCGGTGACCACTTCGTCCATCGAGTAGTAGGCATCATAGGCAGGGAGGAAGAGACCTGCCGAAATCAGTGAAATCGGCAAGAAGATGTCCGGCTGGAGCATGTGCTTTGACAGCTCCTTGGCAAGATCCTGGTGTGTGGCACCTGTGGGAATGTTGAACTGACCACCGCCACCAGCCTCGAGCTTTTCACCCGTGGGGCCGATAGCGGTATCGAAGCGAAGGATATCCTCGAAGATGGGGTTGCCATCCTGCTTGGCCTTGGCATAGATGCTAGCTGAGTTGTTGGTATAGCCAATCGTGCCCGCCAGGAAAGCCTCGTTGTTGCTGGAATCGTTCCAACTGGCAACACCAGGGGGGATCATGGGTGCATAGGTCTCGCTGGTGTAAATTTCGTTGAGGAACTCGATGGCTGCGATGGTTTCAGGTGAGTTGAAGGTGACTTCGCTCACATCCTCATTGGTGTAGTGCCCACCCCAACTCTGGATAACATGCTCAATGAAGCCTGTGGCATCCCCACCTGTGTTGTAAGTCAAGCCCCAGCCGTAGAAGTCAGCAGAAGGATCGCTCATCGCCAGACATGCGTCGCGGCGTTGCTCATAGGTTTCCAGCGTAAGCGGGTCAAAACCAGCTTCTTCAAACTTGCTGCGACGTCCATATGGACCCCCACCACTCATCATATAAGGAATGGCGTACCATACGCCGTCAATCAAAGCTGCGTTCTTCTGACCAAAGGCGGGTTCGCCATAGATCTCAATCAACTCATCGACGGTCTCAGTTACGGGTTCTAACGCATTGTTAGCGACAAGCAACTGCACCAAACGCACATGGTAGACCAGGTTGGGCGGGTTGCCAGCTTGCACTTCAGCGAGCAACTTGGGTACAAAGTCCTGGTTCGCTTCAGCAGCAACCGTGGTGGTTTCGATGTCAACATTGTTCTCAGCGCCCCATGCCTTAACAGCATCGGCGAAGATGGTTTCCATCTCGGCAAAGTACTCGCGACGGTGAGCAACCAGCAGGCTAGGATTCTCGCCAGCGGGTGCCGCGGCACCGCTGTCGCCTGTAGCAGGCGCTGCACCCGGTCCGCTTGGAGCAGCACAGGCAGCAAGTGTCGCCACCCCCGCCAATCCACCCATCAACTTGAGGGCTTGGCGGCGAGAGATGGCGGCATTGAGCGGGTTACGCTCTTGATTCGACATTACTATCTCCTTCGGAAACAAAACGATTTGTGTGGATCAAAGGTAGCCGTCATACCGTGCATGCGTGCGGAGCACGCACAAGCGTAGAAACTACCCTATTGACAACCAGCAGCCTCTATAAGACGACTGCCGAGAAGATCACTTGGATGGTACGGTGCGGTAGTATGGCTGAACGGGAACGTTACCGCCTTCCACTACTTTTTACGTCTTGGAGAACGAACTGCCTTGAATCACCTTAAGAGTTTTGCGTGTTCAAGAGTGATAGCCAAACATTATGGTAAACCTGGGATACAGCATCGACATTATAGGGAAACGCAACTTATCTGTCAAAGTAATTGTGCAATTATCCGCAAAGGATCTTTGTAGTGGAGATTTCAATTCCGGAGACAAGTAGTGTATTAGATGCGTCGGGCAACCAGGATGTCGCGCCGTTTGATGACGCGATCTACGCGGTGGGCAAGTTGGTCGTAAGGTGGGGTATTGAGCACCACCAGCGGCGCGGTTGTTTCTACTAAGCTCACCATCTCGGCGCGCGTAAAGCGGGTGGCATCCCAGGCATAGGTGAGGGTTCCACCTGGAGGTAGGAGGCTTGTCCAGACTGGCAGCCCGTGTGTCAGCAGATCGACAAGTGGACCTGAGTGCTGGATGCCATAGGGGAGGTCGGTGATGACGAAGTGGGGCTTAAATCCCGTGATGAATGCTGCGGTTTGTTCGGTATGACCCTGAGCAAGGATGCAGCGACGGGGCGGGTTCTTCCCTATCGTGAGCGTCGTGCGGCGACCCACTTTGCGTAAGCGTTCCTCTTGTACGCGACAAGCAATGCCTGCTTCCTGGCAAAATTGACGTATATAAGCCACCGTGGTACGCACATCTTGCTCATCCTGCTCCACCCCTGCAACCTCTGCACCCAACATCATGGCTGTGAAAAGAATAGTACCGCCTCCCGCCAGCGGGTCAAGCACGCGCAGTTCACTCCACGACTGGTCGACAAACTTGCTGCTGTAACGAGCAAGATTGCACAGATAGTGCGAGAGTAATTCGTTAGTCTTGCCCCGGTAGCGCCGGGCAGCGGCTAGTTCTGGTGGCAATAGCGGTTTGAAGCCGCTATCAAGCGGGCGCAGCCACGGCCCTGGCCGGTCGCCAAGTTGCTCGACATATTCAAAGATAGCGCTGATTGTTGCCAACTGCCCCAGTTCTTGCATTTGCTCTGGCGCAGGCAGATCGGGCAGGTCAAAACGTAAATAGCTTTGACCTGCCAACTCTACGGGTGTCAGATTGGTGATCTGTTGTCCCAAGGGGCTAAGTTGCAACTCGTGCGGGGCCAGCACACTGACCAAATCGCTATATTGGGTGCTGCGCTGAGGCGCGAGCTGTGCCAGAAGAGTAGCCATCTCGTGTAATGGGATCAGGGGAATGAGATCAATCGCGGCGGAGGAGATTGCGGCTGCGATAGACCTCGGCTGCTTCGCGCACAAATGCGGCAGTGATTGGGGCGCTGAATTCGTTCTCCAGCCGGTCCGCCATTTCGGTTAGCTGGCTATAAGTCGAGCGTCCTGGGCGCATCAATTCGTACATACGCAGCAACTCTTGATTGGGTACAGCGGTCAATTCAGCGGCACGCTGGAGATTTTGTGCCAGTTCGCGATAGCCTGCCTGATGTGCTAGTTCGGCTTGCGCGGCCAATGTGGCGGCGCTCACCTGTAGATCCGTCGCGTCTATCTCTCCTGCAGCGGCGGCATCTAAGGTAATGCTGCTGAGCGTGCGCCCGCTGCTCGCGGTCAAACTATCCTCTGCGCTCTCCATGAGGGGATAGGTAAATGCTTTTCCCTCAACCTTTTTTCCGTTTTGCGTCATGCATCTGGCTCCCAATCAAAGAAGAGTTCCACTGGTGGTTCATCGCTGATTTGCTCGGTCTCGCGACGATGGAGCAGCGCGGTCTTTACAATCAGCTTAAGGCGTGCCCAGTTATCAATCTTGACGCCAATGGGCCGGGCCGGTTCGCCCTTGGCATAGCGCGCGGCGTTGCGCCCAATCGCCTCATAGGTCTCTAGAGTGAGTGCCGGAGACTGGGGGAAAAGCTCTAGGTTGTTGAGCCGGGCCAACCCTTTTTTGTGAATCACGGTGGTGCCGCGCGATTGCAGCCCAATCGCAATGCCAGAGCCAGAGAGATCCGAACCCACATGCCCGATGGCGGCACAGTCGGAACTATGCTTGACTTTGACAATGCGGGCAATCAAGCCTTCTTTGGCAACGCCGGTCAGAATGGCGGCGAGGACAGCTTCATGGTCTAGCCCGTTGATGGTGCGGGTCATCTCCTTGCCAAAGGCTGGCCCCACGGCAACGATCACCTCTTGGCGACTGCCCTGTTTGGCTGGGCCAACTTCCACAAGCTTGTCTATTGGCGTGCCGATTTGGTCTGCCACAAATTCACGGGGCGACTTGGCCTGGGGAATACGCTGGATCTCCTCCCAACGGCCATTCTCCACGCGATAGCCTGTGCCTGGGCCAGTGTAGTCATTCACGTCATTGAGCGCGCTTTGCACATGGAAGTTGCGGTCAAAGATAGCCGAGGGTTGCAGGTAATCCCCAGCCACACGCTGCCGACCCATTTCTAAGATATTGTGGGCAGTTTTGGTGAAGCCGCGGCGTTGAAGTGCTTGGACGACGGTGATCATGTTCTGGTCGCCTGCCAGAAACTTATCGGCTGCGGCCAAATCGGCTACGAGGTCACGCTCTGGCATGTCGTCGCTGCTATGGCCTGTGGCTGCGGCTTCTACTTCTTCCTGCGTGATCTCTGGGAAGCCCAGTTCGGCATAGATCGCTTGGATCGCCTCGGCAGCTTCGCGGCGGATGGCAAGCACTTGCTCCTCGGTAACAGGACGCAAGCCACCATCTACTTGCATATCACGTTGTAGAACGTTGTAATCGTCAAAATCCTCGGCATCAAAGTTGCCACCACCAAAGAGATTGTCTCGCCGCGGCACAGCACTATAGCCAGAGAAGATGAAGTCTGTGCCAGGGATGAACTGCAACATCAACTTGGCAGTTTTGCGAATCGCAGAATGGGAGGCTAATGCATCGTTGCCCGATGCTACCTCTAGCCCCAGCATGGAAGCTAGCAGATTCTCGGCACAGACGGCGCGCACACCTCCTGGTAGCGATTCGGGCAGGGCAATGCAGGAAATCGAGCCATTTTGCACACCCTGGCTGCCAGCACCACGCACTACATGCACACAGCGCGCTTCGAGATAGAGCATGGAGCAGCCTTCAGCGTTGCCCATCAATGCCTCGGAGCCTGTGCCAGAGGTAAAGCGCACTTTGACCCCGCGCGAGGCATAGGCCGCGGCGAGGAAGGCTTTTGACCAGGGGGTATCGTCACCGTCAACAAAGGTGCGTTCTGTGCCATAGACCGAAAGGGTTTCGGCATAGGTGGTCAGCCCCTTCATCGCCAGCCGCAGCCCCAGGGCTTCCTCGACCGCGCACTGGGTAAGCACACCCCCTTGACCCGTTTGTGTTCCCACTAACACGGCCAGGGCATTAAAGGGCGCATTGCGCGCCACGCGCACGGTTGTCTCTACCTCGGCAAAGCCACGCAGCCCTGCTTCCGCAGCATCAGCAGCCAGGAGGGCGGGATGCTCGCGCCAGTTGGTCACGTGCGCTTGGTTGGCAGGGGTGCGGCGGATACGCATTTTTGCCAAACCCATCATCATTTCCAACACATTCATGTGGCGGATGATGTCAGTGAGTTTGGCAGGGGTGCAGCCTCCTGCCAGGCGGCGCACAGTGGAAGCCGGAACATTAATGTCCACCAACATGCGCGCTATTTCGCGTGATGGGATAGACATGGCTTCGGGTGCAGCTTCTAAGTCGAGGCTATGATCTGCAATAAAGAGATCAATCGCATCAAAATCGGCGCGCTGCTTGCCATCCATCTCCACGACGCGCCCATCTGCCATGCACAGGCTCGGCTGCGGATCGTGGGGGCTGTCCACCACAATCAAGCCCGCCTCAGCCCACGGCTCGACATAAGTCTCTTTGTTGATCTCGCGTTCGGCAAGCAGGGCAAAGCGACGCGATGTAGTCATGGATTATTCCTACTTTT